>CP046179.1:0-237500 GCA_014075275.1 Boseongicola sp. | reverse complement strand
CTGAGTTTGCGGCGGGGCAGATCGCGTTTCTCTTCCGCCTCGCCCACTTTTGGCAGGGTAAAGGCGGCCCCTACCCCCAATGTTGCCGAGGCTACGGATATGATCGCCATGATCCCAAGCGGCGAAATGACTTGTGAGCCACTGGTTGCGACAATCGAGCCGGTCATCAGGCCCAGCGCCCAGAAACCGTGGCATCTATTCATGATCAAACGGTCGGACGATTTTTCGACCCGGCCAGCATAAACGTTCAGTGCAATCTCCATGAATGCGATGGCAATGCCAAAGGCGGCCAGCGCGAAGAACAGCATGGTCATGCTTCCAACCGTGATCGGCAGAAGTGACGTCAGGAACTGCAAGGGAAATGCCACCAGGAACAGTTTGCGCACACCGAAGGTTCCAACTGCTTTGCTGGCGAATTGTAGTGTGATCAGCAAAGCAACGGGCGCACCCAAAAGGGCAATAGCCAGTTCAGACTTGGACAATCCGATCGTCTCTTTGACGTATGGGATCAATGCCAGCCACGAACCGATAGCCATCGGTTGCAGAAAGAAAAGCGCCATGATCAAAATGGCGCCGCGGTTCAATTCTTTGGTTTCCATTCGGCGGACCGTAACAGGCCCGCCGATAAGGAAAAGCGGAAAAGTTTACGCGGTGGCGCGTTTTCGAGGCAGCCGAACGCGGGTTGCCAGCAAAGCAAGGATCACGCCCAGATAGATCAGCGGTTCGATCTGAAAGCCTTTGGCAAGCATAACGAAATGCACCGCGCCCAAAATTGCGGTCGCGTAAGTCAACTGATGCAGACGTTTCCACCCTTTGGGGCCGAGCTTGCGGATGGACAGGTTGTTCGATGTGATTGCAAGCGGGATCATCAGGACAAACCCGAGCATACCGATGGTAATGTAGGGGCGTTTGATAATGTCAGCCCAGATCTGGCTGAGGATCTGCACGTCCAGCACCAGCCAGACTAAAAGGTGCAGGAAAACATAGAGGAATGTCACCAGCCCGATTGCGCGGCGAAACTTTACCAGGTTGATCCCGGTGTAGTTCCGAAGCGGTGTGACAGCCAACGTCACGATCAAGAGTTGCAGGGCCAGTTCGCCCATCTTGTGTTCGAGCGCTTTAATAGGCTCGGCCCCAAGGCCACCGGTGACGCCGAGATAGAAGAACCAGACCGGCGGAAAAGTCGCTATTATATAGAGCGGCCATGCGGGCACTTTCGACAAGCGAATGTTTATGTTCTGGGCAAACGTCATGCGCAGCAGCCCTTTCCTTCTTGAATTGGCGGGCACGGGACCGTGCCGTAGGAACACCAGACACAACAATCGCCGGCATTGGGTTTTAGAACTTCGCCGCAATGCGGACAGTCAAAGAAATACTGGCAGGCATCCGTTGGCATTGCTGCCGTGGTCTTGCCGCCGCATTTGGGGCATTCCAATGTGGAGCTGAGTTCAATTTTCACTGTTTGACCTCCGCCAAAGATAAAATGCGAGCCCGATCATCACCAAAGTAAAAGGTATCAGCACGATATCACGGTAAAGGATGGCGGTCAGGCTGGTTGCCCCAGCTGCCCCCAAAGCCAAGGGCAGCAGCGGCGTGACACAACACAATGCGCCGAGTGCCCCAAAGGCACCCGTGATATAGGCCAATGGTCGTGACATCAGAAGTTCTTCGTCAGGTCCATGCCCTTGTATAGGGACGCGACTTCTTTTTCGTAGCCGTTGAACATCGCTGTCGGCACGCGCTTGGCGAAAAGGCCGCCGCCGATTTTGCGTTCGGTTGCCTGGCTCCAACGTGGGTGATCCACATTTGGGTTCACGTTACTGAAGAAGCCATACTCACGCGGGTTTGCCAGTTCCCAGCTGATGGGGGGCTGTTTGTCGGTGAGGGTGATCCGCACAATCGATTTGATCGATTTGAAGCCGTATTTCCAGGGAACCACCAAACGGATGGGCGCGCCGTTCTGATTTGGCAGCGGTTCGTCGTAGATGCCGGTGGACATGAGGGTCAGCGGGTGCATCGCTTCGTTCAGGGTCAGACCTTCGCGATAGGGCCAGTCCAGCACGTTGCGCTTTTGGCCGATCATTTCGCTTGGGCGCACCAGGGTTTCAAAGGCGACATATTTCGCACCTGACTGGACGCCGACGCGTTTCAACAAGTCGCCAAGTTCGAAGCCAACCCAAGGCACGACCATCGACCAAGCCTCGACACAGCGAAAGCGGTAAATGCGCTGTTCAAGGGCCTGGCCTTTCAGGATGTCGTCGAAGCCGTAGTCACCTGGCTTGTCGACCATGCCGTCGATCTTGACGGTCCAGGGGTCGGTTGTCAGGCGGTGGGCATTCTCGGCGGGGTCGCCTTTGCCGGTGCCGAATTCGTAGTAGTTATTGTAGGTGGTGATGTCTTCCCAAGAGTTGGGGTCCAACCCGCGACCGTGCGATGTCTTTTTGGCGCCAAGGCTGGCCATGGCTGGTCCGGCAATTGATCCCAGTGCAAGAGCCCCTGCCCCGGTCATGATCTGGCGACGGTTCAGCCACGCTGACCTTGGTGTGACGTCCGACCACTTCAGATCGCTTTTATATCCATTGGCCATGGGCCACCTCCGTTTTGTCATCTTGGGCATAAGATGCGGTGCCAAGCGCGCCACGGCAATCACCCTCACGAGACTGTGCTTGACCGACATCTCATTGAAACACGGTTACAAAATGGCGGTTAACTCTCACGGGCGATCACAGAAACGTGAGTGGAGAATTTCGAGACGGTTGGCTTAGCGCCGATGGTCCGAAGATCAAGCCCCATTGGTCCGGACTTTCCCTGATCCGATCCCAAAACCTTTCCGTAGACCTCTGCAATGCCAAAGAGCGGCATTTGCTTATAACCTTGGGAGACAAAAATGCTTCGTAACATTCTGATCACATCGGCCGCTGTTGCCGCACTGGCTGCACCGGCTTTTGCCATGGGCGACAAGAAAGACATTGTTGATACGGCGGTTGAAGCCGGATCGTTCCAGACACTGGTCACGGCTGTGAAAGCCGCCGGTCTGGTTGAAACGCTGAAGGGCGATGGCCCGTTCACCGTTTTCGCACCGACCGATGAGACTTTCGCGGCTTTGCCGGAAGGCACCGTCGTTGCCGCCGATATCGATGCATCCAACGGCGTCATCCACGTCATCGACAAAGTGATCCTGCCCGAGGGTTGATCCGAGACTTCAGCCGGAGGCAGGCGTCTCCGGCTTTTCTAATCCCAACGAAAAACTGAAAGAGAGACAGTTATGAACCGCAGATTTGCGCTTAAAACCCTTGCCGGTGCTGCTGCACTTGCATTTGCTGCTGCTTGTGCCCCGATGAACGAGGACCCTGATATCGTCGAAATCGCCGCAGGCAACGACGACTTTTCAACACTTGTGGCCGCTGTATCGGCGGCTGGTCTTGTCGATACGCTGAAAGGTGATGGTCCTTTCACTGTGTTCGCGCCGACGAATGCTGCCTTTGCGGCGCTGCCAGCGGGCACTGTTGAGACGCTTTTGAAGCCCGAAAACAAAGATCAGCTTGTGAAAGTCCTGACCTATCATGTTGTGCCGGGGGCGGTGACCTCGGACCAGCTGGTGGGTCAGCGGTCGAATGTTGCGACGGTTCAGGGCCAGACGGTGCATGTTGACGGCAAAGGCGGCGGCGTGAAGGTCAATTCATCGACGGTGACGACCGCCGATATTGCGGCATCCAATGGTGTGATCCATGTGATCGACACTGTGCTGCTGCCGAAGTGAGTTGCGCCGCCTGACGGCGACGCGACAGGTGGGGGACGCTGTCCCCCACACCCCCTGGAGTATTTTCCCCAGAAAGAAAGGAGATGTCGGGTTAGCTGAAAGCGCCCTGACAGAACCAGCCCGCCGACAGGGACGCGCCGTGGCCGTAATACAGCCAAAGCCGGTCGCCTGAAGATGTGGTGATGCGCCAATAGTCCCGCACGCCGCTGCGCCAATTGGGATCATCCAGCCACCATTCCGGTGAAATCCGTTCCGGACCGAGCGCGGCGCGGGTTTCGAACTGGCGGCCACGCCAGCGAAACTGCGCCGGGATATGGGGGGTATCGGGGGCTGTGACGATATCGGGCGGCCAGATTTCAACCGGGCGCGGTGCGGGCGCGCGCGGCCAGTCCTTGGCCGCTTCGGCCCGGGCGCCGATCCGACCAATCAGATCATCCAGTGCCGCGCCGCCGTTCCGGCGAGCAGCACCGACAGCGGCGGCTTCGGCGTGGCCCCGGTGTTGATGGGCGTGAACCGGTTCGCTGACCAGGGCTTCGAGCCGGATCATATCGATGCCGAAGCCTGCGTCGATCTCGTCCACTTTCATCATCAGCAGGGGGCGGATGCGGTCCGGCGCAGCCGAGGGGCGTGCCAGCCCGACTTCGATGCGCTGCATGGTGTGATCGGCGCGGTGGCATTCCATCCTGAGGCGGCGCACCCCCCGCCCTTTTGCGGTCAGTTTCTCTGACAAGGCCGGAAGCAGCCGATCCAGTGCAGCGGCGATATCGTCACTGAGGCCGATGGGATCCGGCAGGGTCAGGCGCACCGAGAAATGCACCGGGGGACGCACCGGGCTGACGGGTTCAGCTTCGATCCCGAAGGCCTGATCCAACCGGCGCACAAGCTGTTTGCCAAACCGGCGGGCCAGCGCGCCCCGGGGCTGACCCGCCAGATCGCCGATCTGATGCAGCCCCAGGCGGGCGAGGGTCTGGCGGGTATCCTCGTCCAGACGCAGGGCCGCCACCGGCATCCCGGCCAGCACCGTGCGCATCTGTCCCTTGGGCGCGATCCGCCCGGCATAGCTGCCCGGTGCGGTTGCAGCCGGGGGTGGACCGCCGCGTTCCCAATGGCGACGACGCGCAGCGCGCGACCGGGTGGCGTGGGCTTCCTGATCGATATCATCGCCGGAGCGCCCTGCCCGGATGCCCTGCCCGGCGAACCGCGCCAGAGCCCAGGCCGCGCCCACGGTATCCGCCACCCCGACCTGCACCGTCAAACCAAGGGTGGCACAATCGGTTTCAACGAGGTCGATTAGCCCTTCTTCACCGCCGAAAAGATGGGTGCATCCGGTGATGTCGATCACCAGGCTTTCGGGTGGTTCTTCGGAGACCCAGGGGCTGAATTTACCGGCCCAGCGCCGCAGAAGCATCAGAAACCCCGCATCCAGATCGCGGTTGCGCAGTCGGGTTTCCAGAGTCGGGCACATCGCCATGGCATCGCGCAACGCCTGCCCGCGTGTCAGACCGGCGGCTTCGGCTTCGGCCGAGAGCGAGACCAGAACCTGGGCATTATGCGCCTCGCCCACGACGGCGAATGCGCGGGGCGGCAGGCCACGGTTTTGTCGTAGGAACCGCTCGGCCCCCAGCCTGGGAAACCAGAGCGACAGGATGCGGCGGCTTTTCATCGGCAGCGTGTCATGTATTTTCAGATGTTCGCTATTTGTTCTTAATCTACATATCGGCGTGATGCGAGTCGAGTCCCGCTGGACAGACCTTGGGCAGAGACTAGATAAAGGCGCAACCGGAGGATTCCATGCAAAGACTGAAAGCCGCCCTGATAATTACGAGTGTATTGAGTGCCAGTGCGGTCCTGGCCCATAGCGGCGTGAAAGACCACGACGTGATGGCGCGCATGGAGTCCATGAAGATACTTGGCCAAGAAACCAAAGTCCTGGGGCAAATGATGCGCGGGAAGACCTCTTTCGACGTCGCAACGGCGCGCGCGGCAATGGACGCCCTGATTTTGGAAGCGGGCGAGACCGAAGCCCTGTTCAAGCCCCGGTCCGATGATCCAAAGTCAGAGGCCCTGCCGACGATCTGGACGGAGCCCGACAGATTTGCCGATCAGCTCGACGCTATGAATGCGGTTCTTGCAGGAGCAGACGTCAGCACACCGGACCAGTTGGAGCAAAGCCTGCGCCGGATAAGCGCAAGCTGCTCGGCCTGCCACAAGGAATTTCGCGAGTAATCTATCCGCAATAGACCCGGCCAATCAGGCCTTCGGCGTTGTAAACGATATTCGTGCGCTGGGGCAGGTATTCCTGGGTAACGATGTCTGTTTGACCAAAGACCCGCAGGCTTTCGCTGGATGGCAGGAACGCATCGGCGACAGGGGTGCCGATCAGTTGCCGATAGCCAACCGCATCGCATTCTTCCAATTCGGGCGGAATGTCTTCTTCGAAGGGTTCATCCAGAAGGGGGTCGTCTGCCAGGGGTTCTTCAACCTCGGGAACGGGCGTGCAGCCTGCCAATACGACCGCCAAAACCGATAAACGCAAAATCATTCCTGTCACGGCGTCCTCCTGCCATATGATTCCCATTGATTTCGCTCTTATCGTGCAGCAGGGTCAAGCCGACAATACATTAAGGGAGGGTCCCCCAATTATGCGCACACGTGCTGCCGTTGCCGTCGAGGCCGGAAAACCGCTTGAGATTATGGACGTAAATCTGGACGGGCCGCGCGCCGGCGAGGTTCTGGTCGAGATCAAAGCCACAGGCATTTGCCACACCGATGAATTTACGCTTTCGGGCGCCGATCCCGAGGGATTGTTTCCGGCAATTCTGGGCCATGAGGGCGCAGGCGTTGTCATGGAAGTTGGCGAAGGTGTCACCAGTCTGAAGCCTGGCGATCATGTGATTCCGCTTTATACGCCCGAGTGTCGTGAATGCGATTATTGCCTGCATCCAAAGACCAATCTGTGTCAGGCGATCCGCTCGACCCAAGGCCAGGGACTGATGCCTGACGGCTCGTCGCGGTTTTCGACTTTGGACGGCGATCCGATCCTTCATTATATGGGCTGCTCGACGTTTTCGAACCATACGGTTCTGCCTGAGATTGCCCTGGCGAAGGTGCGTGAAGACGCGCCGTTTGATAAGATTTGCTACATTGGGTGTGGCGTGACCACCGGCATTGGTGCTGTGATCAATACCGCCAAGGTCGAGATCGGTTCGCGCTGCATTGTCTTCGGACTTGGCGGCATTGGACTGAACGTCATTCAGGGTCTGCGTCTGGCAGGCGCCGATCAGATTGTCGGTGTGGATATCAATCCGGGCCGCAAGGCAATGGCCGAGAAATTCGGCATGACCGACTTTGTGAACTCGACTGAAGTCGAGGGGGATCTGGTGCCCTATCTGGTGGATCTGACCAAGGGCGGCGCGGATTACACCTTTGATGCCACCGGCAATGTCAGCGTCATGCGGGCTGCGCTGGAATCCGCGCATAAAGGCTGGGGCGAGAGCATTATTATTGGTGTAGCGCCTGCGGGGGCTGAAATTTCGACCCGTCCGTTCCAACTGGTGACCGGGCGCAGCTGGCGCGGCACTGCTTTTGGTGGTGCGCGTGGACGCACGGATGTTCCAAAAATCGTGGACTGGTATATGGACGGCAAGATCGAGATCGATCCGATGATCACCCACACGCTGGCACTGGATGACATCAACCAGGGCTTCGATCTGATGCATGCCGGTGAGTCTATTCGGAGTGTTGTGGTTTATTGAGATTTCGCCGCGCCTTCGCGCGTCGAGGTCGGTGGGGGCGCTGCCCCCACACCCCCGAAAGTATTTTCCGACAGAAGAAACACAATTTTAATCAAATTGTGGGCTTTTACGTCATGCGGAACAGGCGGAAGCGCCGATGACCGCGACAGAAGAAGCCTCCCGGTTTGAACACCGGGAGGTGGTTCTGCTTCTTCTTCTGTCCCAAAATACTTCCGCCGGAGGCACCGCGACGGCGAAGCCGGCGCAAAACCTCATATGCGCCGACAGGCGCTCAATTCTTTGAAAATCAGGCGGGCTGATCCTTGTCGTAGGCTTCGATAATACGCGCGACCAATGGATGACGGACCACATCCTTGGCGGTGAAATAGTTGAACCCGATGGTGTCGATGCCACCAAGCAGCCGCTCGGCATCTGCTAACCCAGACGGTACCCCGCGCGGCAAATCGACTTGCGTGCGGTCGCCCGTAATCACCATGCGGCTGCCCTCGCCCAGACGGGTCAGGAACATTTTCATCTGCATGGTGGTGGCGTTTTGTGCCTCGTCCAAGACAACAAATGCATTCGACAAAGTGCGCCCACGCATAAAGGCAAGGGGTGCAATCTCGATCCGCTTTTCTTCAATCAGCTTGGCCGCCTGTTTGCCGGGCAAGAAATCATTCAGCGCGTCGTAAAGCGGCTGCATATAGGGGTCGACTTTGTCTTTCATGTCTCCCGGCAAAAACCCAAGGCGTTCGCCTGCTTCAACGGCTGGGCGGCTGAGGATGATCCGGTCGACATGGCCACCCAGAAACATATTCACCCCGACGGCCACCGCCAGATAGGTTTTACCCGTGCCAGCGGGCCCGATGCCAAAAGCAAGTTCCTGTTCAAAAAGCGAGCGGACATAGGCTTTTTGCGCGTCGGTGCGCGGCTCAATCAGTTTCTTGCGGGTTTTGATCTCAATCCGACCGCCCTGAAATAACTCCATCTGATCGCCCGAGCGCTCGTCGCCATCATCGGCCGCCGGACCCATCCGAATCTCGGCGTCAATATCGCCGGGTGTCAGGTCGCGCCCTGCTTCCAAACGCAGATAAAGGGCATTCAAAACGTCGCCAGCCTTTTGGCGGGCTTCTGCGTCGCCAAACACGGCCAATTGGTTGCCCTGATGCACAATCTGCACATCCAGGGCCGCCTCTATCTGGCTGAGGTTCCTGTTGAACTCGCCAAAAAGGTCGATCAGCAGGCGGTTGTCGGGAAATTCTAGCCGGGTCTCGGTTGTGCCGTCCGGCTGGTCTGGCTGGGTTAACGCACGAATTGCCAAATAAAGGAACTCCGGTGATTGGGACCACTACGTCCTTTGATGCTGCCAAGCCTTTGCGCCGCTTGCAAGCATATCTCGGCAATATTTACGAAAACGTCACGAAATGTAGTGGCCGACACCGGTATTTGAGTGAGTGGAGGCCGCCATTTGCCGGCAACCTACTCTCAAATTGCCTTACGAAGAACTACAGCTCATCTGACCCAGATCATTGATGGTGCAACCGGCTGGAAGCGTATTGGTTGTCAACTCGATCTCTAGATTGTCCTGGCCGTCGTCGGCATCGTCGTCGCCCGCACCTACAAGGGTAATGCTTGAATGGGCCGCGCTCTTTTGCATGGTTTTACCGATGGAATTGCCGCTCATTTCAAAGGTCGACGCCAAACCTGTGCCGATCCCTGCCATCATCAAAGCACCAACGACCAAATCGACGGAAACAGCGCCATCTTCATCTGCAACGAAATCACGCGCAGTTGTTGCAACAAAAGATTTGAAAGAATTTGAAAGGATGTAGGACAATGACACACTCGCAGAACAATTATCACAACGCCTCACACCCAAATTCAACATAGACCAATTCCCTCAAATATGAAAATTTTCGGCAAAATTGGGCCAAACCTGTGGTCGATTGGGCGGATTTCGGGCGACAAAAAGGCAGTTCGAAGGGATTTGTTGCGGCACAAAAAACAACCGCGACCCAGCGTTCATGCCGAATCGCGGTGTCTGTTCATCTTCTGGTTAAGAGATTGAAGCCCGTGCGCCGACGAACCGTCAGCTTAATTTTGATTGCAAACCAGTTTATTTGAGCCGTTCACAAAGCAACCTGCCGGAACAGTGTCACCTCCACCGGTGTCTCCACCAGTATCACCGCCCGATGTATCCGCGGCGACCAATACAATGCTTGAGCTGGTCGCGCTTGACTGCATCGTTTTGCCGATTGAGTTGCCACTGGTTTCCATCGTCGCAACCAGAGCTGTGCCCAGTCCTGCGCAGACAAGGGCAACGGACATCAGATCAACGGTTGCAGCACCACATTGATCGCCAAGGAAACGGCGAACCAAGTTGAATGGCTTATTGGCATCAACGGCCGTGCTCTGATCTAGCTTCAGCATGAAAATCGTCCTTACTTCCATCGGACCCACCGACTCTTACTGAGAGTTTTAGGGGCGAACCAAGTTAGGATCGGGTTCAAAATGGTTTAAATTTAAGGCAACAACTGCTGATCTGGAAACAATGACGACTGTCCAGCGTCATTTACTCGTTGTTCATCCATGATCCACGTTGACTGCGAATGAACCGCGGAACTGGTGCGTTCTGAGCTATCATTCACCTTTTTGGTTGACTGATAGCGAATCCCTTGCTAATTCACCCAAATGGTTGAACGAGAAACCGATATCGATCTAACGGCTATTCTGAAAGCTGCTGCTGATCCGACCCGCCGGTCCATTCTGACGCTTCTGGCGCAGCACGGGCCTATGCGTGTCACCGATCTGGCGCAGAGGTATGACATGAGCCTGAATTCGGTATCGAAACATATAAAAACGCTGGAAAACGCCAGCCTTGTCAGCCGCAGAACTGAATGGCGGGAACACCTGATCGAGCTCAAACCCGAACGCCTTGCCCTTGTCGACCAATGGTTCACCGACCTTCGGTCTATCTGGGACATGCGCCTTGAAGCCCTTGAAACCTTGATGACAAAGGACATTCGCAATGACTGACACTGCAACCGAACTTCAATTGGAAACTTCGCGCGTTATCAACGCCCCTAAAGAAGCCTTATTCGACGCCTGGCTGAATCCCGAATTGCTGGCCCGGTTCATGACCCCCGGGCCCGGCATGACCGTTCCAGAAGCGAAGACCGACCCCCGCGAGGGCGGTGATTTTCTGGTCGTTATGCGTGCCGGAGATCAGGATTTGCCGCACACCGGCACTTATCGCACAATTGATCGGGCCAATCGTTTGGCGTTTACATGGAAATCACCGTTTTCCAGTCTGGAAGACAGTGTCGTGACCATCGATTTTGCCGAAGCTGACGGCGGCACCGAGGTCAAACTAAGTCACTTACGCTTTGAGAGCGAAGAAAGCCGTGACAACCACAAAGGCGGCTGGGGTGCTATCCTCGAGGCGCTTGAAAACGCAATGTGAGGGAAAACTATGGAAGCTGAAGCACTGAATATCCCGGCTGTCATTGCCGGTGCCGTGGCCGCCTTTATCTTTGGATGGATCATCTACCATCCCAAAGTTCTGGGTAAAACCTGGGCCGAAGGATCGGGCGTTGACCTTGGCGGGTCGCCTCCTGCGATGGCCTTTGTTGCCCAAATACTCGGGTTGATTTCGTTGGCCATTGTCGTTGGCGTGACGGCGACGGTCAGCTTCCTTGGCACCGCCCTGCTGGCGATCCTGGCCTGTGCGATGTTTGTCGTATCAGGGGGCGCATTTCTGAAGAAATCAACCGGCGCGTTGGTGACTGACGGCGTCTACGTGATTGGCGCAGGCGCGCTGATGATCGTCGCTCAGGGTCTGCTATAATCCAGGAAAAGCCAGCGCGTTCAGCGCGCTGGCCCTACAACTTCACCTGCCAGTGAGTTGGAACTACTTTCGACAATACGCACCTTGGCGATATCGCCGCGTTGAACGGCGTCAGAGGTGACATGCACGGCATGCAGATAGTCCGATTTCCCGACCATCTGCCCCTCCATCCGACCCGTCTTTTCAAACAGAACCTCGACATCGCGCCCGACCATAGCATCCTGCGCGGCGCGTTGTTGCGTGCTGAGTAATGACTGAAGGCGCTGCAGACGTTCGTGTTTCACGGCTTCTTCGACCTGCGCGCGTTCTGCCGCTGGCGTTCCGGGGCGTTCCGAATATTTGAAGCTATAGGCCTGCCCGTAGTTCACTTCTTCGATCAGGGCCATGGTTGCGGCAAAGTCTTCTTCCGTCTCGCCGGGGAATCCGACAATGAAATCGCCCGACAGCAAAAGATCGGGACGGGCCGCGCGAATACGCTCGATTAGTCTGATATATTCTTCGGCGGTGTGTTTGCGGTTCATCGCCTTTAACACCTTATCCGATCCGGCCTGAACCGGCAGATGCAGATAGGGCATCAGTTTTTCAATTTCGCCATGGGCCGCAATCAGGGCATCATCCATGTCATTGGGATGACTGGTGGTGAAGCGAATGCGCTCGAGCCCATCAATACCGGCCAATTCACGGATCAGCCCGGCCAGCCCGCCGTCATGGCCGTGATAGGCATTCACGTTCTGGCCCAGCAAAGTCACCTCGCGGACGCCGCGCTCTACCAGATCGCGTGCCTCGGTCATGATACGGTTTGCGGGGCGGCTGACTTCGGCACCGCGCGTATAGGGCACCACACAGAAGGCACAAAACTTGTCGCAACCTTCCTGAACCGTCAGAAATGCCGTTGGTCCGCGCTTGGATTTAGGGCGCGAGGCCAGATGTTCGAACTTATCCTCTTCGGGAAACTCGGTGTCCAAAGCCCGTTCACCACCCTGGATTTTGGTCTCCATTTCAGGCAGGCGGTGATAACTTTGTGGTCCCACCACCAGATCAACCATCGGCTGGCGGGCGACGATCTCGGCGCCTTCGGCCTGGGCAACACAGCCCGCGACACCGATTTTCAGGTCTGGATTTGCGTCCTTCAACGGGCGAAATCGCCCTAGTTCCGAATAGATCTTTTCCGCAGCTTTCTCGCGAATATGACAGGTATTCAATAGGATCATATCGGCATCATCTGCCGTCTCGGTCGACACATACCCCTGCCCGCCCAGCGCTTCGGCCATGCGTTCGCTGTCATAGACGTTCATCTGACAACCGTAGGTCTTGATATAAAGCTTCTTGGGCGCGGCCATAACGGATCAACCTGTCATTCGGATCATCGCGCGTCCTACACGGGCGTGCACGTCTTGCCAAGGCTTCGAAGGCCGTGCGATGGTCGCCGAAATCGACGAAAAGCAGAAAACCAGCCGTGCAGTTCAAAGGCGTCACACAGGCAGCGTCAGACGACGCGATCAAAAAGGCCAAAGGTCCGGTCGCGATCATCATCGCCGAGGACGAGGTCGAGGTTGATACGACCATACGCCACCACGCTTATTTGGGGTTTCGCACGATCTTTCTGATCGCGCCGCCGGAACTGTCGATTCCGAAATCGGTGCGCGACATGGTGATCCGCATCGACTGTGCAACGCGCGACGCAGGAACGACGGAAAAGTCGGTCAACACAATTGCTGCCGCGCTGCCCGAGAACACTTGGCTATATTACTGCTATAACGCCGAATATCTGTTCTTTCCCTATTCAGAGACGCGCAGTATCGGCGAGATGTTGACGTTCCATGCAGAAGAACGCCGCCGTTCAATGTTGACCTATGTTGTCGATGTTTACGCTGGCGATCTTGAATTTGCCCAGAACGCAGTTTCTCTCGAAGACGCACATTTGGACCGTTCGGGCTATTACGCGTTGGCGCGTCAAAACGGTGATGGAGCGCCAAAAGACCGGCAATTGGATTTCTACGGCGGCCTTCGGTGGCGATTTGAAGAACACATCGGTGAAGAGCGTCGGCGTATCGATCGGATCGCCCTGGTGCGCACGCATTCAGGTGTCAAACTCAAATCCGATCACACCTGGTCAGATGAAGAACTAAACACCTATTCCTGCCCCTGGCATCACAATCTGACCGCCGCCATCGTGTCATTTCGCACGGCCAAGGCTCTGCGAACCAACCCCGCGAGTCGTTTCGAAATCGACACGTTTCGCTGGTATAACTCGACCGAATTCGAGTGGCATTCGCAACAATTGCTGGAGTTGGGTCTGATGGAGCCCGGCCAGTGGTTCTAGCGCTCGCGCGTGCGGACGACCTCGTCAAATCGATCCAGTGGTAACACCGGTTCAAGCACTGCGCGCAGTTCGGCGCGTCGGGGATGGTGTGGATTGGCAAATGTGAAACACAAGTAATCTTCGATAATCGCTGCCTGCTGCTCGTAGCCAAACCGGTAGAACAACTCGTGCGCTCCGCTGGCTGAAAAGTAGGGATCGGCCAGACGGACGCTCTCCATTATTGCCCGAAATGCCGAATATCCGGTGGTTTCACGGTTCTGCCATTGCCAGACATGCGCCAACTCGTGGGCAAAGATCAGTGTCTGCGGGAACCGCC
Organism: Boseongicola sp.; assembly: GCA_014075275.1. NCBI lineage: Bacteria > Pseudomonadati > Pseudomonadota > Alphaproteobacteria > Rhodobacterales > Paracoccaceae > Boseongicola > Boseongicola sp. Next base: position 223,520 of record CP046179.1, on the reverse strand, counting down.
GTGCCTTTGGCCAGCCAAGTGCCATGTCATCAGAATAAAGGCCCGGATCAAAATGCAGCCCGTTTCTGAGTGCAAAAGCCTGCGGTGGTTGCGCCCCGCGCGGCTGTGGTGTGCGCACACAGGCTTTATCGGTTCCGACAAGTACGCGAACGCCGGTTTTCTTCAACTTTGGTGGCGGTAAGATGCCAAGGCCCAAACTGACGCGAACGTTTGAAGTGTCCAGCGAGGGACCATACAGATCTTCGGCAAAGGCGACTTCGTTTTCGGTCAGCGGGCGCGAACATGCGGCCAGAACCAGCAACAGACACAAAAGTATCCGCATTACAGCATCGACGGTACAACCTGGTCCGGTGGGCGGTGCTCATCGGCGAAGGTTTTGATATTTATGATAACTTTCTCGCCCATCTCGACGCGGCCTTCCACGGTCGCCGATCCCATATGCGGCAACAGAACCACGTTTTTCAACTCGCGCAGGCGTGGATTGACGTCGTGACCGTGTTCGAAAACATCAAGCCCCGCACCGGCAATTTCGCCCGCACGCAGCATCCGCGTCAGGGCGTTTTCGTCGATCACTTCGCCACGCGATGTGTTCACGATCACCGCCGACGGTTTCATCAGTTTCAATCGGCGTGCGTTCATCAGATGAAAAGTCGACGGCGTGTGCGGGCAATTTATCGACAGGATATCGACCCGGCTAACCATCTGATCCAGACTTTCCCAATAATTCGCCTGCAACTCTTCTTCGGTCTCGGTCCGCAGCTTGCGGCGATTGTGGTAATGGACCTGCATTCCAAACGCCGAAGCGCGTCGCGCCACTGCCTGCCCGATCCGACCCATGCCCAGAATGCCCAATCGGCGGCCACTTAGCCGCCCACCCAGCAAGGCAGTCGGCGACCAGCCATCCCATTCGCCCTTTTGCATGACCGACAGACCTTCGGGGATGCGACGGGTCACTGCAAGGATAAGCGCCAAGGCCATATCAGCAGTGTCATCAGTCACAACACCCGGCGTGTTCGAAACCAGAATGCCCCGCTGTCGCGCGGTCTGCACATCGATGTGGTCGACGCCCGCGCCGAAATTCGCGATCAGCTTAAGACGATCCCCCGCTTGCGACAGCAGCGGCGCATCAATCTGATCGGTCAGTGAAGGAACAAGAATGTCAGCGTCCTGAACCGCCGCGATCAGTTCGTCGCGCGACATCTCATTGTCATCAGGATTAAGTCGGACATCAAATAACTCGGACATCCGCGTTTCGACCGCCTCTGGTAACCGACGCGTGACGACAACACTCAGGCGCGTGTAAGGCATTTCGACATCCCCGACCATTTTTTACGTGCGAACTTCATGTCAAAGTGGCAAGAAGACTGCGCGGGCACAAGAGACGCTTTAATGAAAAGCGCGGCGGCAAACGAGGTATCAGGCGGGATGACATTCTTGCGGACTGGAATCGCAGGCATTTTAGCCATCTGGATCACAGCATCCGGCGCATTCGCGACCGAGCGTGGGCCCGTCACAAATCTGCCAATTCCGCGTTATGTTTCATTGAAAGCCGAAGAGGGTAATGCCCGACGTGGCCCGTCCCTATCCCATCGCATCGACTGGGTCTTTACCCGTCGCAATATGCCGCTGGAAGTTACGGGCGAATACGGGCACTGGCGCCGGGTCATAGATCGCGACGGTCAAGGCGGCTGGGTGCACTATGCGCTGTTGTCGGGAGTTCGCCATGTCATCATCGAAACCGACATGACGGCGCTTTATGTCAAGCCAAACGCTGAGAGTCCGGTCAACGCCTATTCTGAGGCGGGAGTCGTGGCGCGTTTGGGGTCTTGCGCACTGGATTGGTGTCGAATCACGGCTGGCAAAAGCAAAGGCTGGATCGAAAAGCGCCTGCTTTGGGGCGTAAAACCCGAAGAAATCCGGGAATAGTCAGTCTTTCACCTCAGAGCTATCGCCCATCAGAAACCTTGCGCCTTTCCCTTTGTGGCGTGCGGCATCATCCGGATTGTAAAGCGCACACCGCGCCAACGACAGACAACCGCACCCAATACAGCCATCCAGATTGTCGCGAATGCGTTCCAGCGTCTCGATGCGTTGATCCAGCTCGCCACGAATGTCCGTGGCGATCCGCCGCCAATCGCGCGGGTTCGGTGTGCGCCCGTGCGGCAGACGCGACAGAACCTCGCGAATGCGGGCCAAGGGAAACCCCAGATCCTGCAAAATGCGAATAAAGCTGAGCCGCCGCACATCGGCGCGAACGAATCTACGTTGGCCCGCCGCGTTCCGCTCGGCCAGCAAAAGCCCTTCCGCCTCGTAAAACCGAATGGCTGACACAGCGACACCGGTGCGTTCCGCCAGAAACCCGATGGATATCTCTTTATTTCTAAGCGTTTGTGCCATCATTTTGCCTCTCGAAAATACTTCTTGACCTCAAGTTAACTTGAGGCCTCAGATTAAGCCAGCATCGAAATTGAAGGAGCCACAAAATGGCACAGGCAAGACTTGAACACGTCAATCTGACCGTCACGGATCCAAAGGCAACCGCCGCCTGGATCGAGCGTATCTTTGGCTGGAAAATCCGCTGGCAAGGTGCCGGAATGCAGACCGGTCACACAATCCATATCGGTGAAGATGACACCTACCTTGCTCTGTTCACCTATGGCGACGCTCAAAAGGGCAACGAAACCAGCTATCACACCGTTGGCGGCCTGAACCACGTGGCCGTAGTGGTGGACGATCTGGATGCCACCGAACAGCGGGTGATCGCCGAAGGTTTCACCCCCAAAAGCCACGCCGACTATGAACCCGGACGTCGGTTCTACTTTTACGATGGCGACGGCATTGAATTCGAAGTCGTCCAATACGACTGAACACCTTGACCTTTGGCGCGCGGCTTGGCACCCCGCGCGCCATGTCTGATCAACATCCCTCTGGCGCTCCCTGGCGCAATTTCTATGGCCGCTTCAAAGGCAAGGCCCTGCGCGAAAGCCAAAAGAAGTATCTGGACGACCTGGCGCATCTGTCGCCCGGCAATGTCGATTGGGACACAAATCCCGACCGCACCCCGCTTGATCTGAAGACTTTGTTTGGCGACCGCCTGTTGTGGCTGGAGATCGGATTTGGCGGCGGCGAACACATGGTGCATCAGGCTGCGCTGAACCCTGATGTCGGCATCATCGGCGCAGAGCCCTATATCAACGGCGTTGCGATGCTTTTGGGCAAGATGCGCGACGCCAACGTAACCAATGTGCGGGTGCACCCCGGCGACGCGCGCCATCTGATGGATGTTCTGCCTGCTGGATCTGTCGCCAAAGCCTTTTTGCTTTATCCTGATCCCTGGCCAAAGAAGCGCCACCACCGCCGCCGCTTTGTCACGCAAGAGCATCTGGCCCCTTTGCATCATGTGATGGCCCCGGGTGGAGAACTGCGCATCGCCACGGACATCCCCGACTATGTTCGCCAATCTCTGGAAGAGGTGCCAAAAGCAGGCTTCGAATGGCTGGCCGAGCGCGCCGATGACTGGCGCACACCCTGGTCCGACTGGACGCGCACCCGTTACGAGGCCAAGGCCATCCGCGAAGATCGAACACCACATTACCTGACCTTCCGTCGCATCTGAGCGCGAAAAAGCGCGGCTGCCCGGATGGACGCCCCCGATTGTCTGCGCTAACAGACCGAAGACTTCAAAGGATCGGAGACCCACATGTCAGGCCACGGAACTCCCGTTCCCATGACATCCCGCCGCGCCGCGCCGCTGAAAGGCGAAGCCCGCGTGCCCGGCGACAAATCGATCAGCCATCGCTCGCTGATTTTGGGTGCTATGGCCATAGGCGAAACCCGGATAACCGGTCTGTTGGAAGGCGAAGACGTTCTGCGTACCGCCGATGCCATGCGCGCATTCGGAGCCGAAGTCACCCAACATGGCCCCTGCGAATGGAGCGTGCACGGCGTCGGGGTTGGCGGCTTTGGTGAGCCCGAAGATGTGGTCGATTGCGGTAATGCGGGTACCGGCGTGCGCCTGATCATGGGGGCCATGGCCACCACACCGATCACGGCAACCTTCACCGGCGACGCCTCGCTCAGGTCACGCCCTATGGGTCGCGTAACCGACCCGATCGCACTGTTTGGTGCAACGTCTTATGGTCGCACCGGTGGCCGCCTGCCAATGACCGTGGTCGGCGCGTCCGATCCCATGCCGGTTCGATACACACTGCCCATGCCGTCGGCTCAGGTGAAATCTGCTGTCCTGCTGGCGGGCTTGAATGCGCCCGGCCAAACCGTTGTTATCGAAGGCGAGGCTACCCGCGACCATACCGAACGAATGCTGCGCGGCTTTGGCGCAGAAGTCACCGTCGAGGAAACTGGCGAAGGGCGGATTATCACCCTGACCGGTCAACCCGAACTGGCGCCCCAAACCATCGACGTGCCGCGCGATTCGTCATCGGCGGCCTTCCCCGTCGCCGCGGCACTGATTGTCGAAGGATCGGACGTGCTGGTCCCCAATATTGGCCTGAACCCAACCCGCAGCGGCCTTTTTGAAACGCTACGGGATATGGGAGCTGACCTGAGCTATGAGAACATGCACGAAGAAGGCGGCGAACCTGTTGCTGACCTGCGCGCCCGTTATTCGCCGGATATGCAGGGCATCGACGTGCCCCCGGATCGCGCCGCTTCAATGATTGACGAATACCCTGTCCTGTCGGTGGTCGCGGCCTTCGCAACCGGCAAGACAACCATGACCGGCGTCAAGGAACTGCGCGTCAAGGAAAGCGACCGCATCGATGCCATGGCCACGGGGCTACGCGCCGCTGGCGTCACCGTGGATGAAGGCGAGGACTGGTGGGAAGTTACCGGCAACGGCCCCGGCAGCGTGGCGGGTGGCGCAACCGTTGCCGCGCGTCTGGATCACCGGATCGCCATGTCCTTCCTCTGTCTCGGCATGGCCAGCACAAAGCCGATCACTGTCGATGACAGCACGCCCGTGCTCACGTCATTCCCGGTCTTTGAACCTTTGATGACTACCCTCGGCGCACGTCTGGATCGCGCCAACCAATGAGCCGCATGGCGGCGCTGCGTTTGCTGTTAGGGGTTGTTTCGGCGGCCCTGTTTACAATTATGATCTGGCTTGGCGAAACCCGCATTGCACCCCTCGTTCCGAACGGTGATCTCTTGCAAGCGCAGGTTTTTGGTTACGATACCCATAGACTGGTCAGCTTCATGTCCGCCCTTAAAGGCAATCCCGCCGAAGCAACCTACAAAGCCATCCTGCAATGGCTCGACGCTGGCTTCATCACAACCTATGCCGCTTTCGTCTTTGTCATGCTCTGGCCCCACCGCCGCCTCGCCCTGACCCTTGCCCTGCTCTATGCCGGACTGGACCTCGCCGAAAACATCAGCCTCTTACAAGCGCTCGCCGCCATTCCGCAATCAACGGGCACCTCTCCGCCTGCGTCGGGCACCTGGTCGCTTACGGGCGTCATCACGGCGCTGAAATACGCGACGCTTTTGACAATCGCGCTGACAGTCATCTGGCGATGGACCAAAGCGCGGCACATATGACAACCGGTGGCTGTAACTGCGGCGCGATCCGCTATGAAATTAAAGGACCGCTGCGACCGGTCATCGCTTGCCATTGCGAGCAATGCCGCAAAACCAGCGGTTTTCACGTCGCCGCCACCAGCGCTGCCAAATCCGACATCGTGATCACAGGCGACCCCACCTGGTTTCACGCATCCGACACCGCGCGACGCGGATTTTGCCCAACTTGTGGCTCCAACCTTTTCTGGGACGGCCCCGGTGCCAACCTGTCGATCTTCGCCGGCACGATCAACAGCCCAACGGGACTTACACTCAAAGGTCACATCTACTGTGCCGACAAGGGTGATTACTATGACCTGTCGGATGACCTGCCCAAAGCGCCCGGCGATCATCCCGATCTGACTACCAAAGTCTCTGGTTAATTCGCACTTTCTTTCTGGCGAAAATACTCCCGCCGGAGGCAAGAAAATCAATTCGGGGCAAAGCCCGCACCAGAACCACGCATGTGCCCGTCAGGGTGCATTCCGTCTGATCAAACCCGATCAATCCCGCCCGAGATCCTGCAGAATCGGGCAATCGGGCCGCGCGTCACCCGCGCAGTTCTCCACAAGATGCCCCAATGTCGCTTCCATGGACTGCAAAGCTGCAATCTTGTCTGCAATCTCGCCCAGATGCTTGCGTGCTATGCGCCGCACTTCTGAACTGGCCCGCCCCTCGTCCTCATATAGTGCCAATAATGCCCGACAATCTTCTATCGAAAACCCCAGGGCCCGCGCGCGACCCAGAAACCTGAGCTTGTGTAAATCGCTTTGGGAAAATTCCCGATAGCCATTTTCACCACGCCCGGCGCGCACCAGGTCAATGTCCTCATAATATCGGATTGTCTTTGCTGGCAGCCCCGAGGCCGCAGAAACTTCGCCAATATTCATTCTTCTGCCTCCGTTCCAAACCGCCGCAGCCTGAGCGCATTGGTAACCACTGCAACGCTTGACAGCGCCATGGCCCCCGCCGCCAGCATTGGCGACAGCAATACCCCGAATACCGGATAAAGCACCCCGGCTGCCACTGGGATCAAAACCAGATTATAGCCGAACGCCCACCCAAGGTTCTGGCGAATATTGCGCATGGTCGCCCGGCTGATGGCTATGGCGCGTTCAACGCCGGCTGGCGAACCCGACATCAAGACCACATCCGCCGTCTCCGCCGCAACATCCGTGCCCGTTCCGATCGCAACACCCACATCAGCGGCAGCCAGGGCCGGAGCATCATTCACCCCATCCCCGACAAAAGCCAATGATCCCATGGCCTGCAATTCCTTCAGTGCCGCAACCTTGCGGGCAGGCGTGGCATCTGCAACGACAATATCAATCGCCAGTTCCGCCGCGATCGCGCCTGCGGTCGCAGCATTGTCACCGCTGATCATTGCCACCTTCAAACCGCTATTCTGCAATCCGCGCACCATCTCTGCTGCGCCTTCACGTATGGGATCCGCCACGGCAAGAGCTCCCAAAAGCTGCGTCCCCCGCGCCACATTGAACACGGTTTTCCCCGCCCGTCTCAGCGCCTCACTTTCAGCCGCCAGGGGGTCTGCATCCACCCCATGGGCATCCATCATTGCGCGGTTTCCAACCCGTATAATCGCACCGTCAACAAGCCCCTGAACGCCCTGCCCGGTGACCGACATGAAATCCGTCGCAGGCGTAACCTCTCCGGCGCGGTCCAAAATCGCCTTTGCCAGAGGGTGCTCTGAATGAGCTTCGACCGCTCCTGCCAACTGCAAAATCTCTGCCTCGCTCACCCCGTCGACGGACAGAACATCTGTCACTTCGGGCCGCCCGACGGTTAAGGTTCCCGTCTTGTCAAAGGCGACGACGTTTACCGCTTGCAACGCCTGCAACCCGTCAGACGCCCGAAACAGCACCCCCATCTGGGCCGCCCGCCCGGTTCCGACCATGATCGATGTTGGCGTCGCCAACCCCAGCGCACAGGGACAGGCAATGATCAAAACCGACACCCCGGCAATCAATGCCAGCGCCAGACCCTGCCCAAGCAGCAACCAGACGGCAATTGTCACCGCCGCCACAACCATGACAGCTGGTACGAACCAGGCTGTGATCCTGTCCACCAATGCCTGAATGGGCAGCTTGGCACCCTGTGCTTCGCGCACCATGCGCACAATGCCAGCCAGCGCAGCATCGCGACCCACCGCGCGCGCCTCAACCACAAGGGATCCGGGCCCATTGACCGTGCCGCCCGTCACAGCATCACCGATTGCCTTGGCCACCGGCACCGGCTCGCCGGTCATCATGCTTTCATCCACATGGGACGCCCCCTCGACCACGACTCCATCCACCGCCAATCGCTCACCGGGGCGCACCCGCACCCGGTCGCCGACAACCAAAGTCTCGACCGGCCGCTCAACATCGCCCGCCTCGCTCAGAACCAACGCCGTATTGGGGCGCAACTTTAGCAAAGCCCGCGCTGCGGCACCCGTGCGTCGCTTGGCCCCTGCTTCCAGCCTGCGCCCAAGTAGGATCAGCAGGACAATCACTCCCGCCGCCTCAAAATAAACCTGCCGCGAGGCCTCAGGCAGACCCCCAGGAGCAAAAGTTACAACGCTGGAATACAAAAACGCCGCCCCCACCCCGATGGCGACCAACGCATTCATATCCGGCGCACCCCGCCAAAGTGACTTTGCACCACGGGTGAAAAAATCCCGGCCCGGCCCCAAAAGTGCCAGACCAATCAGCAAGAATTGCACCAGCTGCCAATTCTGATGCCCGATGAACTCACCAACCATATGATGCACAGCCGGCAGCAGATGCCCGCCCATCTCGATCAGAAACACCGGCGAAACCAGCACCGCCGCCCAGCGCAGCGACCGGGTCAACTTCTCAGTTTCTTCCATGAACTGCGCGCGCCGATCAGAAGCACTTCCCAAAGGCCCAACAGGATAGCCCGCTCCGCGCGCCGCATCCTCAATCGATCCGAATTCCACGCTCTCCAACACACGCAAAGTCGCAGATGCATTGGCCAGATTGACCGCGACATCTATAACCCCCGGCACCTCGCGCAGGGCTTTCTCAAGACGCCCGACACAAGAGGCGCAGGACATCCCCGAAACTGAAACTTCCATACGCTTCAACGACGGCGCATATCCGGCCGCTTGTAAGGCCGCCGCCACGTCGCTGCCCAACTCTGCCCCTGCATCAACCGACACGACGCCGGTCGCCAGATTGGCCCGCGCGGCCTGCACCCCGGCAACTGACTGCGCAGCCGCCTCAACACGGCGCACACAGCTGGCACAGGTCATTCCCTGCACTTCTATTTCCAACGGGTTTTGATTGGACACGGCAACATTTCCCTCAAGTTCATGGTTGACATAAGGGTTCCAGTGACTGGAAGGTCAAGGCATCCAGCTTCTTCTGTCCAAAAATACTTCGGGGGACGCGCGTCAGCGCGGGGGGCAGCGCCCCAATTCCCGCGAAACGCCAGTTTCGCGCGGATCGCCTCGGCGCAGCCGAGGGGAAACCAATACTATGTCTAAGCCGTCTCGGCCTCGCGCACGGCCTTCAGGGCCTCTTCAACCCGATGGCAAGCCACCCGCGCGCCTTCGATCGACCGCAACTCGGGCCGCTCCTGACGACAAATATCGGTGGCGAGAGGACACCGTGGATTAAATGCACAGCCTGACGGCGGATTAATCGGATCGGGAATTTCCCCCTGCGGCGGTGGTATTTCCCGCCCAAAACCATCCATCTTCGGTGCAGCCGCCAGCAGCATTTGCGAATAGGGATGCGCCGGGCGATTAAACAAAGTCGTCGGATCCGCCTCTTCCACAAGGCGGCCCAAATACAAAACCCCGATCCGGTCGGCCATGTGCTGCACAACCGTCAAATCGTGACTGATGAACAGATAGGTAAGGCCGAACTCGTCCTTCAGATCGCTCATCAAGTTCAGAACCTGCGCCTGCACCGATACATCCAATGCCGATGTCGGTTCATCGCAGACGATCAGTTTTGGCTCACTTGCCAAAGCGCGGGCAATACAGATGCGCTGCCGCTGGCCGCCCGAAAACTCATGCGGAAATTTTCCGGCATCTTCCGCCGCCAAACCGACCTGCTCCAGCAACCGCTCGGCCAGTCCCTCAGTTTCGCCACCCTTCGCGGCTACCGGCTCGGCGATAATATCGCGCACCTTCCAGCGCGGGTTAAGAGAGGCGAAGGGGTCCTGAAAAATCATCTGGATGTTCGAACGGACCGCCTCGATCTTGTCTTCATCGGTTTCCCGGGACAGATCCACGCCCTCGACCTCAACCAAACCTTCGCTTGGTGACAGCAACCCCACCACCATCTTGCCAATGGTCGACTTGCCGGACCCGCTTTCGCCGACCAACGCATAGACCTCACGTTCGGGGATCTCAAAACTGACATCGCTCACCGCCGTCAGCATCGATTTCGGCAGCCGCTCGATCATCCGGTTCAGCCAAGGCTTGGAGACATCAAAGACCCGCGTCAGGTTTTGCACCGATACCAGCGATTTCATTCTGCCATCTCCTTGTGCTCAACCGGGAACCAGCAGGCCGCGCGTCCCGCATCCGCATCCAGGTTTGGCCAGGGGTTGGCCCGGCATTTATCCTGAGCCTTGGGGCATCTGGGATGAAACGCACAGCCATCCGGCAGATTACCCAACCGGGGCATCGACCCCGGTATCTGGCGCAATCGTCTCTGCCCGCGTGAGGCGCGCGGCGTCGAGCCCATCAGACCTTCAGTGTAAGGATGGCGTGGCTCCTGAACCACATCGCGCACCGGACCCAATTCGGCCAGACGACCTGCATACATCACCGCAACCCGGTCAGCCGCTTCGGCAATCACGCCCATATCATGGGTCACCAGCATCACAGCAGTCCCGCGCTCGCGACAAAGCCGCTTCAACAAGGCAATGATCTGCGCCTGCACCGATACATCCAGCGCCGTCGTTGGTTCGTCGGCGATGATCAGCGACGGTTCGGCGCATAGAGCAAGGGCAATCACTACACGCTGACGCATACCGCCTGAAAACTCATGTGGATAGCTGTCGATCCGGCTGGCGGCGGCAGGTATGCCCACCTCTTCCAGAGAAGCAACCGCGCGCTTGCGGGCTTCGGATTCTGAAATATCCAGATGGGCCAGCATGGTCTCGGTCAGTTGGTCCCCGATCTGCAAAAGCGGATTGAGCGACGTCAGCGGATCCTGAAAGACCATCCCGATCTCTTTGCCGCGTACCTTGCGCATGTCCTCGCGCCCAAGCTGGTCAATGCGCTGGCCTTTCAGAAGAACCTCACCACCTGCAATCCGGGCTGGTCTGTCCAGCAATCCAATCACCGCGTTGCCAGTCATTGACTTGCCCGCGCCACTTTCACCAACAACCCCAAGAATTTCACCCGCAGCGATATCGTAGCTAACATTGTCGACCGGTTTCACGACCGCAGTGCGGGTCGGAATTTCAACGACAAGGTTCCGCACTGAAAGGACAGGGTCGGACAAGGCATTCTCCTTCAGATTTCTGGCCTTTATGGACGTCTCTTAGCCCCAAGAGCAAGCAATCACTGCCCTAAACCTTGGTCTGAGAGGCGCAAAGATAATCCCAAGTGCCATGGCGATACCGAGGGCCTGCCCCGATCTGCCACTCATCGCACCAAAGCGACCCATAACTTGCAAAGGAAAACTGACATGACACGCAATCCCTTCCCAATGATCTCGGCTGCAGCTCTTACGGTTCTTATCCCGGCTGCGGCCTTCGCAAATTTCAGCGTCGGCGACACGCTTGGTACCGACCTCGAGGAAATTCGTGCCAAGTTCGAAGCTCAAGGCTATACGGTAACTGAGATCGAAGCCGAAGACGGCGAGATCGAAGTAGAATACCTGATGGACGGCCAGGAATACGAAGTGACCATTGCCAGCGACACTGGCACCGTGGTCGAGATCGAGGCCGAAGACGGCGATGATGATGACGACGGTGAAGACGACGACGAGTGATAAATTTCAGCGGGCGCGGCTGGCATGACCGGCCGCGCCTCTACCCTATGGGCCCTGTTCGCCCTGCAGTTATTCTGTGCCATTTTCTTTGTGCTCGACGCCGTGCTTGATTTTCTGGGCCTTGAAGGCGGAACCGGCATTCGCAACCTTAACACTTTTGAATACTTCATCGCCGCCGCCTTATTGATCGGTGTTCTGGTGACAGGGCGCGAAATCTCACGGGTCATGCACCGCAACAAACGTCTGACAGATCAGGTTCGTGCCGCCTCGGGCGAGTTCACCAAACTGATGGAAGATCACTTCGAAGACTGGGGCCTGACAGCCTCGGAACGCGATGTTGCCATTCTGGCCATCAAGGGCCTGTCCATCGCCGAAATCGCTGCCGCACGCGGCAGTGCCGAAGGCACAATAAAAGCCCACAGCGCCGCGGTTTACCGCAAAGCAGGTGTCAGCGGCCGATTACAACTGCTCAGCCTGTTCGTGGATGAACTGGTGGATGTGTCAGGCAGCAGCACCGCGACCTGATCACACGCCACCTATTGCCCATATCCACAGCGTTAAATAGGGTTTCCTTCCGTTCAAATTTTTCCCTTCGAGGTTGATTTTCCTATGCCCGATTTCGCGATTTACCCAAGCCTCAAAGACAAAACCGTCATCATCTCAGGCGGCGCACAGGGCATCGGTGCTGAAATGGTCACCGCATTTGCGGCCCAAGGTGCAAAAGTTGGATTTCTGGACCTTGACGAAAGCGCCAGTGCCGCCTTGACAGAAGCAACGCCCGGCCTTTCTTACGAAATCTGCGACCTTCGCGATATCGACGCCATGCGCGCCGCCCTTGGCAAGCTAATCGACAGACTTGGCCCGTCCCATGTGCTGGTCAACAACGCCGCCCGCGATGATCGTCATAACTGGCAGGACGTGACCCCGGAATACTGGGATGAACGTCAGGCCACCAACATTCGCCACATGTTCTTTGCCATCCAGGCAATCGCGCCCGGCATGATCGAAAACGGCGGCGGTTCGATCATCAACATGGGATCAAACTCGTGGTGGGAAGCTGGCGGTGGCTTCCCGGCCTATACAACGGCCAAAGCCGCCGTTCATGGCCTTACGCGAACCATGGCCCGCGATCTGGGTGACCACCGCATTCGGGTAAATACCGTGGTGCCGGGCTGGATCATGACCGATCGCCAGAAAGAGCTTTGGGCGACGCCAGAAGCGCTAGAGTCGCACCGCGCACGCCAATGCCTGCCCGATCTGATCGACCCGGTCTATGTCGCCCGCATGGTGCTGTTCCTCGCCTCTGACGACGCGGCCATGTGCTCGGCAAACAATTATATGGTTGAAGCTGGCTCGATCTAAACCGAGCGTGTAAGCCCGCCATCAACCCGCAGGTTCTGTCCGGTGATATAGCTGGATTTGTCCGAGGCCAGAAAGGCAACCGCCTCTGACAGTTCCTCAACCCGCGCATAGCGCCCCGCAGGGATGCGCGCCACGCGATCCTCTTTCTCGGGCAAGCTGTTGATGAACCCCGGCAACACGTTGTTCATACGTATGCCGTCCGCCGCAAATTTGTCCGAAAACAGCTTGGCATAACCAGCCAATCCAGCCCGGAACACCGCAGATGTCGGAAAGTCCGGATCAGGTTCGAACACCGCAAATGTCGATATGTTCACAAACGATCCTGACCCCTGTGTCTGCATGATCGGCAAGACCAGCCGCGCGATCCGCACCACATTCAGGAAATAATAGTCCATCCCCAGATGCCAGTCGTCATCGCTGATCTCTTCCACCGGCCCTTTCGGCCCGTGACCGGCGCAGCTGATAACACTGTCGATCCGTCCAAACCGCTCCATCGTTGCGGCGACAAAGGCTTCCAGATCCGCAACAACCAGGTTCGAGCCGGTAAATCCAAGCCCGCCAAGTTTGTTGCCCAGCGCCTCACCCTTGCCCGAGGACGACAGGATCGCCACGTCAAAGCCTTCGTCAGCCAGCTTGCGCGCAGCGTCAGCACCAATGCCGCTGCCTCCGCCCACGATCATCGCGACAGGTTTACTCATTTTAGTATTTCCTTATTTCAGCCTTGGGTTCAGCGCATCCCGCAACCAATCCCCCAAAAGATTTACAGAAAGCGCCAACGCCAGAAGCGTCATCGCAGGGAAGAACAGGATCCACCATTCGCCAGAGAACAGGAAGCCCTGCCCGATGCGGATCAATGTGCCCAGCGACGGCTGCGTCGGCGGCGCGCCGACGCCCAGAAAGCTCAGTGTCGCCTCGGCAATGATCGCCAAAGCCAGAGAAATCGTTGCGATCACCAGAACCGGTGAAAGTACATTCGGCAAGATGTGCCGCAGCATGATCGCGGGCGACGTGCGCCCGATCAACCTGGCCGCCTGCACATATTCCTTGTTCCGCTCAACCAATGTGGCCCCACGCACCACGCGCGCAAATTGCACCCAGTCACTCAACCCGATCGCAATGATCAACACCCAGATCGCCATCTGATCGCGGTATTCAACAGGCGTGAAGCCCTTGGCGACCCCAAAGATCAGCATCGCAACCAGAATGGCCGGGAACGTCAGTTGAACATCCGCCACCCGCATAATGATCGTTTCAGTCCAGCCGCCCAGATACCCGGCAATCAAACCCAGCGTGACTCCCAGAACCATAGCGAAAGCAACAGCGGCAAAACCTACAAACAGCGAAATCCGCATCCCATACAGAATGGTCGAAAACACATCGCGTCCCTGATCATCGGTGCCCAGCCAGAACTCCTCGCCCGTAAAGGCATTTGGAACACCCGGCGCGCTGAAGCCGTTCATCAGGTTCAGACTGGCAGGATCAAACGGGTCATATGGCGCGATCAACGGCGCGCACACCGCTGCCATAACCAGAACAACCGTGACGGCAAAGCTGACCATAGCCACCGGAGACCGCTTGAACTTCCAGAAGAAATCGCTGTCCAGAAACCGCGCGATGCGCCCGACGTCTTTGGCCGCCACCGGCTTGGCATTACTTGCTGTGCTGTCGGTCATGAGACCATTCCCATTCGCTCGTGCCATGCCTGCAGACTTTCGTCCGGATAGGCGTCAAAGGTCTTGTCGTTTTCGCCAATTATCGGTTCGGCCCAAGCGGCGCGAGAGCCCAACATCAGATGCGTCCGTTCCGGCGCGGCTGGTATTTCAGTGTCAATCGCCGAGGCATGGGGATGCAGCAACTCGGGCCACTTCGGCGAATACGCCCAAAGCGCGCTTCCGCAATTGCCGCAAAACGTCCGTTCCATATTCTCGCTCGAGGCGTACGTGCGCATGTGCTCGCGTCCCGAAACCTCCAGCGAATTGGCCTTGGCACCGACATTAATCGCATAGCCACCACCGCCCGCCGTCTTCCGGCAGATCGAGCAGTAACACAGGTTGAACGGCACCGGATGCGGTGCGTCCACTTCAAACTGCACCGCCCCGCAATGACATGACCCCTGAAGCTGCATCAATGCGCCCCAACCCGGTCAGCCCTGAGCCTTGGATCCACCCAGAAATAAAGCAAATCAACCAACAGATTGATGCCCACGAACATCACCGAAATCAGCATCAGATAGGCCGCCATCACCGGAATATCGACGAACTGAATGGCATTGATGAACAGCAATCCGACGCCCGGCCACTGGAACACTGTTTCCGTAATGATGGCGAAAGCGATGATTGACCCCAGTTGCAAACCGGTCACCGTGATCACCGGCACAAGCGTATTTTTTAAAGCATGACGGAAGTTTACGGCCCGTTCTTTAAGTCCCCGCGCCCGCGCAAACCGGATGTAGTCCTGACGCAGAACCTCCAGCATCTCGGATCGCACCAACCGCATGATCAACGTCATCTGATAAAGCCCCAGCGTGATTGACGGCAGTATCAGCGCCTTCAACCCGCTTTCGGTCAAAAAGCCTGTGGACCACCACCCAAGCTGAACGACCTCTCCACGCCCAAACGACGGCAACATATCCAGTTCGACCGAGAACAGATAAATTAACAGAATCCCGATCAGAAATGTCGGCAGACTCACCCCTATGAGTGACACCGACATGATCACATTCGAGGCCCAGCCGTCTCGTCGGATCGCGGTAAATACCCCCAGCCCAATTCCGATGGAAATCGCCAGAAACCCAGACACTGCCGCCAGTTCCAGCGTTGCAGGCGCGCGTTCTGCAATGATCGTGCCAACCGGTCGACCCTGCCGATAGCTGACACCAAAGTTGCCTTTCACCGCGCCGGTCAGGAACTTGTAATATTGAACCGGAAACGGCTGATCCAAACCTAGTTCAATGCGCAATCGGTCGATGTCGGCTTGCGTGCGCTCCTGTCCCAAAAGGTTGTCAATCGGATCGCCGACAAAGCGAAACATCGAAAAGGCCACCAATCCCACTACAAGCAGGACCAGAATGGATTGCGCGATACGGCGGATAACATAGGCAAGCATGGATATGTTTGTGGGCTGCAACCGTCCCGCCGTCAAGGCACGTCCCCATGCTTCTTCTGTCAAAAAATACTTCGGGGTGAGCGCCATAGGCGCGAGGGGCAGCGCCCCTAAACTTTGCACCTGTCACATTGGCTCACCCACATGTGCGTTGCACGAACCTCAAACCGCCCCCAACTGTGAAGACACCACAACAGGAGGTTCCATGCCCCGCTTTATTTTTGCCGCCATCGCTGCCCTGCTGATAGCTCCGACGCTGGCACAGGCGCAATCCAGCGAACCGATGACACAGGGGCGCGTGTTGGACATCCTTCTGGCCCTTGATCCGGATGCGGCTCCGTCTGGTCCCGGCATCGAGCTTACCATCGAAGATGTGCCGCTCCTTGTCATCGTCGACCCTCGAAGCGACAGGCTGCGTGCTATGGTCCCTATTCGATCCACCGATGACATGAGCGACGATGACCTCAGACGTGTCCTGCAGGCCAATTTCGACACTGCCCTTGCTGCACGCTATGCCGTTGCGCAGGGTCGTCTCTGGGGCACATTCCTGCACCCTTTGTCACCGCTGCAACGTGACGAGCTCATTTCCGAACTTGGCCAGACCGTCAATCTGGCCCTTACATATGGCACGCTATTTACCAGCGGCGCCCTCAGCTTTGGCGGCGGCGACAGCCCCGATCTTCAGCGCGATCTCATCAACCGTCTGCTCGAAAAAGGTCAGGATATCTGAAAGTTATCCTGGCTCAGACCAATTCGCCGGCCTTGAACAGCTCCATCAGATCAGCCTCTGGGCGTGCTCCGATATGAGAAATTACTTCCGACGCCGCAGCGCATCCCATGCGCCCACACATCTCCAGCGGCAAGCCTTGAGAATGCGCCCACAAAAATGCGCCCGCAAAGGCATCGCCAGCTCCCGTCGCATCGACAATCTCGGTCGCCACGGCGGGCGCGTGCCAGCGTTCACCACCGGACAGAATATGCGCGCCTTTCGCGCCTTCGGTGCAGGCTACGATCTCAATTTCTGACGCGGCCTGCGCCAGCGCAGCTTCGAAATCATCGGTCTGATACATCGACATGATCTCGTCTCGATTGGCGAACAACAGATCCACATGATCCCGGATCATCACACGAAAGGCGTCTCGATGGCGCTCAACACAAAACGGATCCGACAAGGTCAGCGAAACCTTTCCACCCGCCGCCTCGGTGGCCCCGATAGCTTTGGCAAAAGCTGCCTTACTTTCAGGCCCGTCGAAACGATATCCTTCCAGATAGATCATCGCCGCATCAGCCATCTGAGCGTCGTCGATATCTTCGGACTTCAGAAATTCGGTGACGCCCAGATAGGTATTCATCGACCGCTCCCCATCCGGGGTAACCAGAACAATACACCGCCCTGTCTCGGCCTCTTCGCTTGCTGGCGCCAGTGACGTCTCATAAACCGCACCCTGCGCGCGCAGGTCGTGGGCAAAAATCGCCCCCAGCTGGTCGTCTTTCACCTTCCCGACGTAAGCCGTTGAACCGCCCAGCGCTGCAACCACCGCAATCGTATTGGCCGCAGACCCGCCCGAAACTTCGCGCGCCGGTCCCACTCGCGCATAAAGATCAACGGCGCGATCCATGTCGATCAACTGCATGATACCCTTTTCCACCCCGACTTCGGTCAGAAAAGTATCCTCGGCGCGCGCCAGCACATCCACCATCGCATTGCCGATTCCGACAACATCAAAGCGTTTCGTCATTCTGTCTTGTCCTCGAATTGGCACAGATCGCGTATCAGACACGCGTTGCATTTGGGTTTGCGGGCGACGCAAGTGTATCGCCCATGCAGGATGAGCCAGTGATGCGCATGCTGCTGAAATTCGGCTGGAACCTGATCTTCGATCGCCCGTTCAACCGCCACCACATCCTTGCCCGGTGCCAGACCGGTGCGATTTCCAACCCTGAATATATGGGTATCTACCGCTTGAGCGGGATGCTTGAACCACATGTTCAAAACCACATTCGCAGTTTTGCGCCCGACACCCGGCAATGACCGCAAGGCGGCACGCGACGACGGGACCTGACCGTCATATTCATCCACCAGAATTCGGCTCATCTTGATGACGTTCTTGGCCTTTTGACGAAACAGACCAATGGTCTTTATATGCTCGGTCACACCCTCTTCGCCCAGCGCCAACATCTTCTCCGGCGTGTCGGCGATCTCGAACAGCTTGTGGGTGGCTTTGTTCACACCTGCATCCGTGGCCTGTGCCGACAACGCTACGGCCACAACCAGCGTATAGGCATTGACGTGGTGCAGTTCGCCCTTTGGCTCGGCCTCAGAGTTCTGAAAACGGGTAAAGACCTCGTGGATCGTATTATAAGAAAGCTGTTTGGCCATCGGTGCCGGTTTTGGCGGATTGGTCGCGGCGCGGCAAGGGCGTTCTACGCAAAGGCGCTTATGGCCTCGGCGTTTTGGCCCATGTGCAATTATCAAACTCGGTAAAATCCACCAATCGCTCTACCTGACCGCTTTGCGACAGGCGTGAACAGCCCTCGATGGCATCAAAATCGGTGAAAACCCGCACGGTTCCCGCATCCCCCGGCAAACAAATCACTGTGCCGAACCCGCCAGTACGCGATGTGGCCTTATCTGCCACATCAACAACCAACAGCAACTCGGACTGGCTGTCGTTGTGCAGACAGATTTCGGCGGCAGCCGGGGTTGCCCCCGCGGCCAGCATCACAACCAAAAATCGAAGCACCTTCTAGTTCAGCGTCGCCAGATAGGCGGCAACATCCGCACGGTCACCTGCATCCCGCAATTTGAATGTCATCTTCGCCTTGGCGCGACTGTCGTCCAGATACTCGCGCAAGAAAGCACGCGGATCGGCAATGTAGTCGGCCAGATTCTCTTCGTTCCAGACCAATCCGGCCTCACCCGCTTCGACCATAGACTTGCCGTAGCGATAGCCTTTGAACGTCCCGGCCTGCCGTCCGATCACATCCGTCAATACTGGCCCCGATGCGTTGCGCGCCCCATCACCCACTTTGTGGCAGGCAGAACATTTCTTGAAACCGGCTTCACCGGCAACCGGGTCACCCGCGGCAAAAGCAGGGGATGCCAGCAACGAAGCGACAATTAGGGCAGCATTCATACGAAGAGACATTTGACGACTTCCATTTAAAACAACTGTTCTGAACGCTTATCAGCCTGAACACCGGTCCCTGTCAGCCCATGGTCACTTCAAAGTGAAGAAAATTTGGGCCCTCGTGAACACAATTCGAGGCATCAAAGGCGAACTGGATTACAACTAACAGGAATCGAACACGTGAAACAACTGACGACGATTGCCGCAGCAGCGGTTTTAGCGCTGGGCACAGCTGCAACTGCGCAAGATGCACCCTTCGGAGGCGACGACGACACCGCTTATGCGGCCGTGTTGTGGGATGTCATGGTGGCCGCCCGCCTGGCCGGTGACGACCGCATCCAAAGTTTTCCCTACGAAGGCCTCGAACCCCACGGTTTTGTGCTCGAGACATTCTACACAACTGCGACCGTGAACGGGCATACCGGCGATCTCGTCATCAAGAATAACTATGGCCCAGAAGGCGTTGAATTTGAAGAAGTTCAGGCAGATCGCAACGGGCACCTCGGCGCTGTTACGATCATGTTCCGCCGCGAAGCTGGCTATGACGATGACAACGCAAACTGGTTCTGGGCGAAATATTTGCCAGACGGCTCTCTCGATAAGAATCCCAAAGGCATGGAGCTTGCCGGACGTGTCGCCAAAGGCGCTGATGCGGGTTGTATTGCCTGCCACACCGCCGCAGATGGCGACGACTACATATTCACCACAAATCACATTACCAACTAACCCCAAGGGAATGTTCCCCCCGAGGTTGGAAATGTGAAACAGCGCGCATGCCCAAAGCATGCGCGCTGTGTCTTTTTGAGGTCCGCGTTCGAAAGCGCAAAATCCGGGTCGCCAGACATGGTCCGCTTGCCTATCCAGATGACATGCCCAAGGATATGCACATGACCCCGCCCAACACCGCAAACGACGCCGAGACCGGCTATCACTATCAACTCATGCGGCGCGCCATCGACTTGATCGACGCCGACCAGGACCGCGATCTGTCGCTGGAAGACATCGCCGGGCAAATGCGTATGAGCCCAGCCCACTTTCAACGTATCTTTTCGCGCTGGGCAGGTGTGTCGCCAAAACGCTATCAGCAATGGCTGGCGCTGGACCACGCCAAGACCCTGTTGGCAGACCGACACACAACCTTGGAAACAGCCGACGCCGTGGATCTTTCCGGTTCAGGACGCCTGCATGATCTGTTCATCCGCTGGGAAGCCATGAGCCCGGGCGACTATGCGAAAGCCGGTGACGGACTGAGCATCAATTGGGGATGGTTCGACAGCCCCTTTGGTCCCGCTCTGATCATGGGCACGCACAAAGGCATCTGCGGCATAGGATTCGCCGCCGAAACCACTTCCGACGCGACAATGGCCGATCTGAAGTCCCGCTGGCCCAAGGCAACATTCACCGAAGACGCCGACGCTCTTGCGCCCTTCGCCGCTCAGGCGTTCCCGCGCGAAGGCTCAAACCGCGAACCGGCGCAGCTGTATCTGATCGGTGCGAACTTTCAGATCAAAGTCTGGGAAGCCTTGATGCAAATCCCCACCGGTCAGGTCACCACCTATTCCGATATTGCCCGCACTATTGGCCATCCAAAGGCCGTGCGCGCCGTGGGAACTGCGGTTGGTCGTAACCCGATCTCTTGGCTGATCCCCTGTCACCGCGCATTGCGCAAGTCCGGGGGCCTGGGCGGCTACCATTGGGGCCTGCCTGTGAAACGCACTATGCTTGCCTGGGAAACAGCGGAATCCGCTTGAAAAACAGTGTTTTTACGGGCTGATATCCCATAACAGCGCCGTGATCTTGCCTAACACCCGCAGGATCGGCACATCTTCGCCCATCACCGCTGGTGCACCATCCAACATGGTGTATAGCGGCCATAGGAGAAGTGCGAATGACACAAGGAATTTCAATGTTACTCACCAAAAAACCGCTGGCGCTGGGTGTCGTGGGGCTTTTTGTTTTAACTGCGTGCGGAGATGCCTCGCAGTATCCCGGAACCGAAGGCAACCGCGCCAAAGAAGGCGCAATTGCCGGAGCGGCCCTGGGCGGCATCCTGGGCGCAATCACCGGTTCAGGTGATCGTAAAGACGACATCCTGACCGGCGCCATCGTTGGCGGCATCGCAGGCGGTGTCGGCGGATCGATCCTCGATGCGCAAGCTGCCGAGCTGGAAGATGATTTCAGCAACAGCAATATCGACGTGATCAACACCGGCAACGAGTTGATCGTGCGTATGCCCGAGGCGATTCTTTTCGCCACTGACAGCGCATCGCTGAACCCGCAGTTGCGTTCGGATCTGTTCGTGCTGTCCAACAGCCTGAACAAATATCCGCAGTCCGTTGTCACGGTCACCGGCCACACAGACAACACCGGCACCGCGTCCTATAACCAGGACCTTAGCGAACGCCGCGCATGGGCCGTCTCTGACGTGCTCCGCTCAGGTGGTGTCTCCGGGTCGCGTATCCGCACTGTTGGAGCTGGCGAAGGTCAACCGATTGCGACCAACCAGACTGCCGCAGGCCGGTCCATGAACCGCCGCGTGGACATTACGATCACGCCGACCGGCTGATCCAGATCATATCCGACTCGAAGGGGCGGCGGGCATCAAGCCCGCCGCCCTTTTCTTTGGTGTCCAATGCCGCCGCCTAACCCGCCACTTGGACCCGCAGCAAACTGGAAATCAATGTCGCCTGATTATGTGCGCCGGTTTTATCGAACATCCGCCGCAGCTGCGTTCGCAAAGTATTGGTGGTTACACCCAGCGCATCAGCTGCCGCCGTCAAATCTTTTCCGCTGGCCAGTAACTCTGCCAAATTCAGCTGCGCCGGAGATAACCCAAAGGTATCTGCTGCCACTTCCAAACGGGCGCGCAACAAAAAGTCGTCGTCAAATGTCACCAGAACCCGTTCCTGCTCGGTAAACACCCAACAAAACATCGGACGCCCCTGTGAATCTTCGCCCAGCGCGACCACTTTTTCGGGGATATTTAAAAATCCACGCGGCAGGTTGGTGGCCAGATGACTGGTCCAAACCTCAATCGCCGCTTGAAGTTCGGCGTCGAACGCACGGTTATTTGCGCGAAGCCGTTGCCCCGACACCGTTAATCCTTCGTGATCCTTCAAACGTTCTCGCGCCAGCCCGTTCAGCCGCTCCACCCGACCGCTGGCATCAATCTCGATGCGCGGACGATCTTCGCGACCCAATGCCGGCACTGCAACGGTCAAACTGACCAGCTTCCAATTACCCTCAATGCGATGAACGATACTTTTGCTCGTGCGAAAAATCGGCTGCGTGAATACCTTCAACCGGCTGCGTCTTTCTCAGATCATAAGATGCCCAGGCAATATCGCCCGAGACGTGAACCTGAACGTTCTCCCACTGCAAAATCTCCAGCGCATCGTAATCCTGTGGATACCTTCGAAATCCCTCTTTGAACTTTTCGCGCAGGTTCTCCCAGCCAATATGCACCCGCGTTCCCACTGTCGGACCCGAAATGATCCACCGCACCTCCGGCCCATGATGCCAATGGTCGATAAAGGCTTCAAAATCACCGCCGTAATAGCTCACCTGCTCCGAGCGCAGGAAATCCAACACCTCTTGTTCTTCATCGGAAAATTCCACGGATACTCCCCGCGACCCCGCTCGATATTCAACATATGATCTGCCGCCCAGGACAGGTTGCCCGTCCACTTTAACCTTCCCGGCGGCGTCTGACCACTTGGCGCAATTCAGCGATCTGGGCCGGAATTTCCTGCAAAGTATCGCGCAGCCAAACCAGTCTGGCCGCAATACGCACCCGCCGCTGCTCAGCGCGCAAAATTGCACGTTCCATTTCAGCTTGATCAAACTTGATCTGATTGTCGTTCAGTTTCTGCGACAGGGTTATCTGGTTCAGGTCCATGGTGATCTCCTTGATCTCATGACCCAAACTTAGCCGTGCATCCCGAAACAAGTTGTCATCCCAATGGATGACAGACCTATAAAAAGTTCAAAGAGCCAAACCAAACATGGTTGTCTCGGCATCCGACATCTCGGCAACAGGTGTAAATCCCGCCTTCTCCAACACGCGGGCAGACGCCGGGTTGCCTGCCTCAACGCCCCCAAGAAGCTGTTCGCCGGTGTTCAAAGCTCGTCGCCAAAGCACCAATCCGCGCATCATTTCGCTGGCGTATCCATGCCCCCAGGCAGTCTTGCCGAATAAATAGCCAATATGCGTCACCATCCCGGCTTCTTCTTCAAACGATGCCAGGATCAAAACGCCAATCACCGCGTCACCCTCGCGTTTCTGTATGCAATAAACATCGCTTTCTGCCAGCCGCGCATCCAACCAGACCGCCGTGGCACCATCCCCCTCACCCAATTGCAAGGGGTCTGGAAGATGCAAAAGAACGTCAGGGGTCAAAATCTCGCCCAACGCCCCTATCACAGTCGCCCGGTCCAGACCGGAACATGGCACGACACGCATTCGATCGGTTTCAAACCCGGCCATCTCCGTCATACCCTTCCTCTTTTTGAACGTCCCTTGACATATCCTAGCACAAATTATAGTTAGGATGCCAGACTAACTGGATGACCATCATGGACATATCAACCTTCGTGGAACTCGCGCACCGCCACGCTCATCGCACTTGGGCACGCGACAGCGCAAAAATCGGCCTTAGCCACAGCGAATACGAATACCTGCGCGCAATCAAGGACCAAGAGGCCGCCCGGATCGACAAGGACGATCATGGCCAGCATCTGGCAGACGTCGTGGCCGATATGGGTGTTCACAAAGCATCGGCCAGCGCCATGGTCGTTAAACTCGAAGACCGTGGATTGGTTACGCGCATCCCCTGCCAGTTCGACGCCCGCGCACAGCATATTCTGCTGACCGATCAGGGCCGTAACCTTCTGTCTGAAGGCAATCGTCTATATGAAACCGCCGCCGCGCGTGTTTTTGCGGGCCTGTCCAAATCTGACGAACGCACAATCTCGGACATTCTCCACAAAATTGGCTGACAGCTTCGCATTTACCCAATCTAGTAAGTCTTCCAAACAAACATAAAGGATACTATCATGACCCTCGAACTCGCCCTTATCGGCACCGCAATCCATGTCCTTATCTGGGAAAAACTCCCCGAATGGGGAACCTGGTTCAACACGTTTATCGCCAGTCTGCCGCGCCCCCTTCAAACGCTCTATGAACAATGGCGCTGCCCCTATTGTGCAGGGTTCTGGATCGCCTTGGCACTTCATGCCCTGACTGGACTTTGGACAAATCAATCTTTGTCGGCCCTGCCCCCTTACCTCGGCCCGCTCGCCACACCGACGGGGTGGTTCTTGGATGCGCTGGCCACCGCCACACTGATCCTTGCCGGCACCATCGCCCTGAAAGCCCTGGGTCTGCCTGCGATGAAAGCCCATTTAATGAAAGACGAGTTCATGAAATCGGCGTTTGGCGACGCATCAAAATCCACGGCCGCTTGAAAACAAGGGCAAAACGGAGCGTCGTCTGGCGCTCTGTTTACTCTTTCGTAACCAACGCGCCCGAATTCTCAGGACTTTCATAACCTCTGTTAACGAATGGTTTGCACATCGCAGATACCGATATGGCATAGTCATATTCAGCGAGGCCACCGTTGACCCCAATGATACGCACCGCCATCTTTCCCGTTGCTGGCAAAGGCACCAGAATGCTGCCTGCCACCCGCGCCGTTCCCAAAGAACTTCTGCCAGTTCTCGACAAACCCCTCATCGATTTCGCGATTGAAGAAGCCATAGATGCGGGTATCGAACGTCTGATTTTTGTGACGTCGCCCCAAAAAACGGCAATCCACCACCATGTCATCAGTGCGCCGGACCATGCGGCACTTATGACCGCTCCGGATTTGATCTTTACCGAACAACTGAAACCACTCGGCCTTGGGCATGCGATCCTGGTTGCGCAACCTCATGTTCTACCCGGACCGGTCGCGGTGCTTTTGCCCGACGACCTTATTGTCGATGGCCCCGGCTGCCTTTCTGAAATGGTCGCGGCCTACGAAAGCACCAGCGCCCACCACCTCGTCGCCAGCATGACCGTGCCGGGTGAACACGTGTCGCGCTATGGAATACTGGATATCACCAGCACCAACGGCCCGATCCTGCCCGCCAGTTCAGTGATCGAAAAACCTGCATCTGACACCGCCCCATCCGATCAGGCGGTTGTCGGTCGCTACATCCTCGACCCGTCAATCTTTGATGCCATTGCGGCCCAGGAACCAGATGCAAGCGGCGAAATCCAACTGACCGACGCTATTGCCGATCAGGCAAAATATGGCCTGGCCGGGTTCCAGTTCGCTGGACGTCGTTTTGACTGCGGCAGCAAAGAAGGGCTTCTGGCCGCAACTCTCCACCGCGCCGCCAATGATCCGACCTACAGCGCCGCGCTTGTCAGCCACCAGCCGCAGAGTGCCGCCTCCGCCGCCGCCTGATACCAAAAGCCAGACCTAGCCTCTGAACTCGTCGAAGACGCGCTGGCTTGGCAGCGCTTCCGGATTTCGTGTGGAAATCCGGCATTGGTCAAAAAACCTTTCCAGTTGTCCCGCCCCACCGTGCGCCGTAAACTCCTTCTAGAACGGAGGTTCGCGCCCACCATGCCTTTTGAACGCATCAACCCGGAAAAACTGTCTCACTCTGTCGTACGCCAGATCGAGCTTTTGATCCTGCGTGGCATCCTCGGCCCGGGCGAGCGTTTGCCCTCGGAACGCGAACTTTCAGAACGGCTTGGTGTCTCGCGCCCATCTTTGCGCGAAGCGGTGTCCGAACTGCAAAACAGCGGCCTTCTGACGACCAAGGCCAATTCGGGCATCTACGTTGCCGATGTCCTGGGGTCTGCCTTCTCACCCGCCTTGACCCGGCTATTCGCCTCCCACGACGAAGCGGTCTTCGACTACCTCGACTTCCGCCGCGATATGGAAGGCCTCGCCGCCGAACGCGCGGCACGCCTCGGCTCAGACACTGACTTGCAAGTCATCAATTCGGTTTTCGAACGCATGCAGGCCGCCCACAAAAAGCGAGATCCCTCGGACGAAGCTAATATCGACGCCGAGTTTCACCTCGCCATACTTGAGGCCAGCCATAACGTCGTCATGCTGCATATGATGCGCTCGATGTATGACCTTTTACGTGAAGGCGTATTCTACAACCGCCAGATCATGTTCCGCCAGCGCGCCACCCGCGACGAATTGCTGAACCAACACGGTGCCATCAACAGCGCACTTCAAGCCCGCGATGCCAAAGCTGCACGACAAACCATCGAGGCCCACCTGGACTATGTCCGCAGCTGTCTGTCTGACCAGATCAAGGCCGACCGAAACGAAGACATCGCCAAAAAGCGACTGGAGCAGGAAAAGGCCCGATAGGTCCTGCCCTGCAGCTTGCAACGGCAAATCCAGCCGCTGCGTGCCTTTCTTGCCGTCAACTGAAATCGTGCTGATTGATTTCGGGCCACGCCAGTGGATTTGCTGTTTGCAACTTCGACCTAATTCCGCCGAATTCCAGTGGCATGAATGGCATTGTTAGCAGTTTATTGCATTCATTCAGCTTTGCCGAACTTCATTTAGGACCGAATTTCATGACATCCATTCTTGCCAGAACCTTATTTATCGCCGCCATGGTGTTCAACTCAGCTACACATGCCATTGCGTCACCGCAAACCGATGCAAATTACATTGCCCAACAGACGCTTACAAAGGAAATGTTCGAAGGCGCGCTCATCGCGCAGCGCCCATTGATCTTATCCGCAATTCAAAATGATCTGCGCAATAACGGGGTGATCCTCAAAAAACCCGAAGCGTTCTTTGATCTCTTCATGGGTGAATTCGTCGACGAATTCACACTGGGCATGCGAGAAGAAGGTGCGCAGCTTTATCTGGATACGTTCACACCAAAGGAACTTTCGGACATCGCAACTTTCTACAAGAGTGAAACCGGCCAATCATTCCTTAAGAAAACCCCCGCGCTCATGCAGACCTCATTTACATTGGGCGAAAAGGTCGGTGCTCGTGCAGGCATGCGCGTGGCTCCTTCGCTCAAAAAGCGAATTCGCGATGAAAATCTGTTGGAACTGGAAGACCGTTCGGTGATTGACAAACTTCTGAATATCTTAAGATAGAGATTTCACCGACACTTAACCGGATAGGTAAAGCGCGGCGGACCTATCGGGTATCGCGCACCGTCTTCAAAGCAGGTCACTATGCCCTTCCCGGCCAGCCAGAAATAGTGCGGATCCCTCGGGCGCATCCGCCGGCCCTCGCGCCCGACCAGCACTTCGAAATGCAGGTGCACCGCCGACCCCAAAAGCCCGGTTGATCCCATCGTCCCCAGAACATCGCCGCGCTTGACCTTCTGACCAACTTCCACCGAACGCCGCGTCAAATGGAAATACTGGGTGTCAAAGTGCTGCCCATTGGCATCGGCGCCATGATTGATCCGCACCCGGTGCCCATAAAGGGGCTCGTGTCGCGACTCGACCACCACTCCGTCGGCAGCGGCCAATATTGGCGTCTTGGGGGTGCCCCAGACGTCCATGCCGTTGTGCTGAAAATTGTCCTCGTTCGGTCCTCGAAAATACTGCTGCGAGATGAACAGAGCATTCTCGGGCACCTGTACTTCAATAATATCGGGCGAGTCCGGGCGATACGCTGTCGCATCCCCGTATCGTTCCACAGAGCACCCCGTCAGCACCGTCACCAAAAGGCCGATGCCAACCAATCGCATCAAACGCCCTCAGACGACCGCGACCACAAATTCAATCCGTCTGGCTCTTTCGCCAATTCATCAATCGCGGCCAACTCGGACGCGCTGAATTCCAACGACGCCACCGCGCCCACACAATCCTCGATCTGACGCACCTTCGACGCCCCGATCAACGCCGTGGTGACTCTCCCTTCGCGCAGAACCCAGGCCAGCGCCATCTGCGCCAGTGTTTGCCCCCGCTCTCGCGCGATATCATTCAAACCATTCAACCGCTTAATCGCCTCATCGCCCAACAAATCAGGGTTCAACGACTTTCCTTGCGTCGCCCGACTTCCCTCCGGTACACCCCCAAGATATTTCCCTGTCAGCATCCCCTGCGCCAAAGGCGTAAACGCGATCGACCCAACGCCCACATCCTCCAGCGCATCCAGTAACCCGTCCCGCTCGACCCATCGGTTCAGCATATTGTAAGACGGCTGATGGATCAGGCAGGGGGTGCCCAGGTCCTTCAAAATCGCCACGGCTTCCCGCGTCCGTTCGGTGTTGTATGAACTGATCCCCGCATACAGCGCCCGCCCCGACCGCACGATGTGATCCAACGCGCCCATAGTCTCTTCCAGCGGAGTCTCTGGATCAAACCGATGCGAATAGAAGATATCAACATACTCCAACCCCATCCGCTTCAACGACTGATCACAGGACGAAATCAGATACTTCCGGCTGCCCCATTCCCCATAAGGCCCCGGCCACATGTCGTAGCCTGCCTTGGACGAAATAATCAGCTCGTCCCGATAGCCCGCAAAATCTGTCGCCAGAATCTCGCCAAAAGCCTCTTCGGCACTTCCCGGAGGCGGTCCATAGTTATTGGCCAGATCAAAATGCGTGATCCCGTTGTCAAACGCCGCCCTGCACAAGTCACGCTTCAGCTCATGCGGCGTGTCGCCACCGAAATTATGCCAAAGCCCCAGCGAGATCGCGGGCATCTTCACCCCCGACCGCCCACAGCGGCGATACTCCATCGTGTCATAGCGTGTGTCAGCGGGTGTATAGCGGGGGGTTGAGGCTGGTCTGATCATGGCCGCAACTTCCGCGCGGGGTGTGGAAATGTCAACGGGATGGGACGATCTAAAAGAAACGAAATAGAACCAGATTCTTGGCACAAGATTGAACGCCAATTCAGACTTCGATAACCTTGTCCACCAAAGGAATTGATATGCGTGCATACGGACTGATTTTGGTAGCGGTTATCGCTGCGCTCCATTTTTACATAGCCTATTTCGAAATGTTCGCATGGGAATCCCGCGGGCCAGCAGTCTTCCCGGACTTTCCAAAAGAATTGTTCAGCCAGACCGGCGCACTGGCTCTGAACCAGGGTGTCTATAACGGTTTTCTTGCTGTCGGTCTGATTTGGTCGCTGCTCATCGGGGATAGACAATGGCAACTGAAAGTTGCCGTATGTTTTCTGCTTTTTGTAGCCGTCGCCGGCATTGTCGGTGCCGTCACCGCATCGCCAAGGATTTTGTTTGTGCAAACCGTCCCAAGCGTTGCCCCGCTGGCACTGCTGATGGCCGCAGAATGGCGATCAACGCGGATATAAATACCACCTCGTCCTCAACAAACGCCATTCAAGCCAAAAGTCCCGCCTATGGGGTCATCAATTTCTACGCCAAGATCGGCTTTCCCCGGATCACAGAAGGTATCGCGCAAGCACCATTGCCGTTGTCATATCCGAAAGGTTGGCTTGGCCAGTCACTGACCTGACAAGAATTTGAGCCTCTCCCATGCCAATCCGAATGCGTAGCGGCACTGGATAACCAGGACGAATGGTGAGCAGTTGTGCAACCGCACCGAGGCCGGAAAATGCCGACAGTGCTATCTCTGCAAAGCCGTCGTTTGTTTGTCCTCCAATATCCGCAAGAACCGGAAATAACGCAGACTTCTGCCGTGGACTGGTTCGGTTGCAGCAACGCGGGACAAGGTAGCTGTTATTCTATTTCTGCCGTCGTTCGCACACCCATATCTAGACGACCCACTCAAAAGCGTATCCCGCCGCAAGTGACCCCACGACAGCAAACAATAGATACAGCAGAAACGGCTTCAGCTTGAGTACAGGGGCAATGGCCATCGCGCCCCAAATGCTGACCACTCCACCCGAAACTAAAAAGGCCATAGCCGCACCTTTGGACATACCATTTTCAATCAATGCCCGCGTTAAAGGCAGAGCGGCATATCCGTCGATATAGGCCGGGGCGCCGACAATGACGGCAGCGGGTATCGCCCACCATTGATCCTCGCCGACATAAGCTGCAAGCGCACCTGGTGTCAGCGCAGCGTTCAAAGCATACTCAGCGGCGAAGGCAGGGATCAGACAAATCAGGATCAAACGCGTTGTTGCTCCGAATTGTTTACCAAAGGCCTGCCGGCGCGCTTCGGTTTTCCAAACCCACGGGTCGAAAACCTGACCTTCACCACATCGTGCGGAACTTAACTGGCGAGTCAGGCCGTTGTCGCGAAGTGCGTTCAAGGCCCAAGGCGTCTTGGCGAACAGACTGGCGATTGTGCCGCCAAAGAGACCCAACCCGAATGCTGCGAGCGTTTTGCCGATTGCAAAGCTCAACCCAAGTGTTGCGGCAGTTGTCGCGAGCATCGCCGGGTCAGTGATCGGAGAAGACAACCAGAACGCCATGATCGGAGCAAGCGGCACACCCGCCGCAAGCAGTCCGGCCATTAGGGGCAACACAGTTACACCACAGACCGGCGTGACGGCCCCGATCAGCGACGCGGCCACCACCGTTCGCAGCGTCCGGCCCTCAAATGCACCCGCGATATGCGTGTCAGCACCGCTGGCAATTATCCACGCCGCAAGAAGGATGCCCGGAATGACGATAGGGGCGACAACAATCAAACCCCAAAGGACAAATCCAGCAACATTTACAGCATGTTCCGGCCAAGCAAGACCGACAACTGCCACCAGCAGAATGCTCGCACCCCATACCATTGAACTCCAGTGGAGTTTTTGTCGTGTTACTTGCTGATCGGACATCGGACACTCCTTTGAGCTTGAAAAATAGTATCTGGAAAGGCATATGTGAAACGAATAGTTTCAATATCAGATATTGATAAAACAAATGAATGATCTGGATAGCGATTTGCTGCGCACCTTCGTCGCAGTAGCTGAAGCAGGAAGCGTCACAGACGGTTCTGCGCGCATTTTCCGGTCCCAATCAGCTACCAGTCTCCAAATAAAGCGTCTCGAAACCATCATTGGCCAATCTGTTTTCGAGCGGCACGGGCGTGGTGTCATTCTGAGCGACACCGGCCGTCAACTGTTGCCAGTCGCTCAAGAAGTGACAGCTCGACTCGACGCAGTACTAAGGGACATTTCCCAGGACGCCGTAACGGGCAAACTCCGTTTTGGCATTCCGGATGACCATGGCCGTGCCAAGCTGGCCGAAATCATCGCGGCCTTCACCCGTCAGTATCCAAAAGTCGAATTGGAGGTGACCTGCGCTCTTAGCGCGGAATTTCCGGATGCACTTCAAAAGCGAGTTCTGGACCTGGCGGTTTATGAGGTGGAACGCCCATCCAAGCATGAAGAAGTGCTGTTTGAGGACCCGACCTGCTGGGTTTCGTCGGCACATCGAAGTTTCTCGGCCACCGAAAAGCTACCGGTGGCTTTGTTCGATCACGCTTGCTGGTGGCGAGACGCTGCAATCAGGTCTCTGAAAGCTCGTGGAAAGCCATACAACATCGTCTATTCCAGCCAAAGCGTTTCAGGGGTCATTGCAGCGGTCGAAGCAGGGATCGCAGTGGGGCTTCTGGCCCGTTCCTCGCTGCATTCAGGTCTGTCGATTGAAAACGAAAGGCTTGGATTCAAAGGCACGCCTGCCTCCAAATTGGTTATGGCATCGAGTGAACCACAGGAATCCGGGCCACAGCTTGCTATGAAGGCAGCCATCCGAAAGGCGTTTCTGGCCCGCGCCTAGAAAGCAGCCTATGGATCAAATACAGCCAATGAATATGACACGCCCACAGCAACTGATCACACACCCCTTGAAGAACCGCTCCCAAACAATCCCCCTAGCCCGCTCGCCAAACCAACACTACGGTGCCCCCAAAACCGGAGGCACACTCCTTGACCAATATCGTCTTTGACATCGGCAACGTCCTTATCGCCTGGGATCCACACGCTGCCTTCCGAGACCACTTTGCAGATGACGCCGCCATTGATGCCATGTTCGCTGAAGTCGGCTTTTTCGACTGGAACTTGGAACAAGATCGGGGCCGCAGCCGCGCCGACGCGGTCGCCGTGATCCAAAACCAATGGCCGCACCACGCGGCGGTTCTTGATCAGTTCTTTGACCGCTTCCCGGCCACCATTCAACAAAAGGTCACCGGCACCTGGCAGGTTCTGGATGATCTGAAATCTGCCAACCACCGGATTTTCGGACTGACCAACTGGGGCGGCGATACCTGGCCCATGGCCAAACAAGTCCACCCAGAGCTAAACGACATTTTCGAAGACGTCGTCGTCTCGGCCCACGAAAAGCTGATTAAACCAGACTCACAAATCTATAACGTCCTAACGGACCGAAATAACCTGACCCCTGCCGACTGCCTGTTCATCGACGACAGTCCCAAAAACGTCGACGGCGCGCGCAACGCCGGTTGGCAAGCGGTGCATTTCACAAGCGCAGATGAATTGCGGAAATCTGTCAATAACTTGGCGTTGCTCTGAGTTCCATATTCCCCCGCCCGGCACCCTCACCGTCACAACCGTCGGTGTCCCTTTCGCCAAACTTTTGCCACGTGATATCAATATCGTATCAAGATGGCAGATTTCGCCCCAGAGATATCAATGCTCAACTCGCGTGCCACCTTGCAAATCCGGCTGGCGAGGAAATCCGACTTCGATGCCATCCGCAGTAATCACCATCGGACCTATGCTGAACACCGTGCGCGAGAAGACGATTTTACAAGCGAACCATTCATCGACAATGCACTCAAGAACTTCAAGAACAGCAATTTCCGCCTCAGAAATTTCTTGTGGCACAGCTGCACGTTGTTTCAGGTCGCTGTTTCAGGTCGCTGAACGGAATGACAAAGTCGTAGGACATTTAATATATGTCCGATACTCGATATTTTTCTCGCCACACTCAGTCTTTGTCACCGATATCTCAATTGACCACGGTCATCGCCGATCCGGGATCGGTTTGGCCCTACTCAATGACATGAAGTCCAAAGAAAGTCGCCGTGGCGTCAGAAGATTTCTTGCCGGTATCTGGCCAAAAAACAAAGCCTCATGCAGCTTATTTACCAAAGCAGGGTTTTCAGTTCAGCAAGACAAGTCGTTAAAGAAATTGCCCTACAACATGATGCAGCTAGAGCAACCGCGCTAAACTCAAGGTTAGCTTTCAGTCGTCCGTTATTGATCAAATCTTTCTTCTTAATTGTCGCAGCAGTTTACCTGCCTGATCTGCCTCCGGTCTGAGCACCCAGTTTAACCGCCAACTTCACGACCTTTGCCCAGACAAATCTTAACCATCACACCACCAATTGCATTCGCCCTGCGGCACGGCTAAGTCGAACCTGCTCAGATATTCCGGGGAGAGTTCGACATGACCGCTTACCAATACGTCTACCACATGGACGGCGTCTCCAAGACATATCCCGGTGGCAAGAAACTCTTCGAGAACATCCGCCTCAGCTTCCTGCCCGGCGTCAAAATTGGTGTCGTCGGCGTCAACGGTGCCGGTAAATCGACCCTGCTGAAAATCATGGCCGGTCTCGACAAGGATTTCGCGGGCGAGGCATGGGCCGCCGAAGGTGCCCGCGTCGGCTATCTGCCCCAGGAACCCAAGCTCGACGAAACCCTAAGCGTGCGTGACAATGTCATGCTGGGCGTCGCCGAAAAGAAGGCCAAGCTTGATAAGTATAACGAGCTGGCGATGAACTACTCGGATGAGACCGCCGATGAAATGGCCACCCTTCAGGACGAGATCGACTCGAGCAACCTCTGGGATCTCGACGCCCAGATCGACGTCGCGATGGAGGCCCTGCGCTGTCCGCCCGACGACGCCGATGTCACAACTCTTTCCGGCGGTGAAGCCCGACGTGTCGCCCTTTGCAAACTGCTCCTCGAAGCCCCCGAAATGCTGCTTCTCGATGAACCGACCAACCACCTCGACGCTGAAACCATCGCCTGGCTGCAACAGCACCTCATTGATTACAAAGGCACAATCCTGATCGTCACACACGACCGCTATTTCCTGGATGACATCACCGGTTGGATCCTGGAACTCGACCGTGGCCGCGGTATTCCCTACGAAGGCAACTACTCAAGCTGGCTCGGTCAAAAGGCCAAACGCCTCGCCCAGGAAGCCCGCGAGGATAAATCCAAGCAGAAAACCCTCGAACGCGAATTGGAATGGATGCAGCAGGGTGCCAAGGCCCGGCAAGCCAAACAAAAGGCCCGGATCAACGCCTATAACGAACTCGCCGGTCAGTCCGAGCGTGAGAAACTGTCGCGCGCCCAGATCATCATCCCCAACGGTCAACGTCTTGGCTCGAAGGTGATCGAAGTCACCGACCTGAAGAAAGCCATGGGTGACAAACTACTGATCGAGAACCTCGACTTCTCGCTGCCGCCCGGCGGCATCGTCGGCGTCATCGGTCCCAACGGCGCGGGTAAAACCACGCTCTTCCGCATGTTGACGGGCCAGGAACAACCCGACGGCGGCGAAGTCAGCTACGGCGACACCGTCCAACTGTCTTACGTCGACCAATCCCGCGACGCGCTGGACCCGGCCGTCACCGTCTGGGAAGAAATCTCATCCGGTGGCGAGGTGATCCAACTGGGCGACGCCCAAATGAACTCCCGCGCCTACTGCTCGGCCTTCAACTTCAAAGACGGCGACCAGCAGAAAAAGGTCGGCAGCCTCTCGGGCGGCAAACGCAACCGCGTCCACATGGCCAAACTCCTGAAATCCGGCGGCAACGTCCTCCTCCTCGATGAACCTACCAACGACCTTGACGTCGAGACCCTGCGCGCCCTCGAAGACGCCCTGGTCGATTTCGCAGGCTGCGCCGTCGTCATCTCCCACGACCGCTTCTTCCTCGACCGCATCTGCACGCACATCCTGGCCTTCGAAGGCGAGGCCCATGTCGAGTGGTTCGAAGGCAACTTCGAGGATTACGAAGAAGATAAGAAGCGGCGGTTAGGGGACGTCGAACCAAAACGGATGAAGCATAAGAAATTTACACGCTGATGACGCTTGAGCCAAAGCACCAAAATCCTTTCGCGGACCTCGCTGAGCTTGAACTCAACCAATCGTCATACGATGACGCATCGGATGAACATGAAATAAACGCGGAGTTGCGCTTCTCGTTGTATGACCTTGAAGTGGAATCGCTCTCTGTCGAAATTGGCGTTTCGAGAGCATCATTGCAACTCGAACTTTGGGGGTCAAAGATCAAACCCGGCACTAGACTGAATGATGGGAGCGGGCGAACATCGACGGAATTGGTCGAGATATCTGATGAAGACGAAGCATCCGTTGGTGCCGACGCGAATCTGGCCGCGACCCCCCAATCCGCCGACTTGATTGCTTCCGTTGGCGCTGGAAAGAAGAGGTCCACAAAACGGTCCAAGAAGTCGATTACAGAGGGAAAGCGCCACAGGGTTAAGGCCAAGGCCGGACAGAAATGGTCGGTTGAAGAGCCAGACGCCGACGCTGATCATTCCTTGGATGATACGTATATCGCCAACGAGAGGCTTTGTGTGGTAACCCTAAACCCAGACACAAACATGGTTGAAGTCAGTGCCAAGATCGTAGTTCGCAAAAAAGACCTGAACATTCGTCCAGATGGAATGCCTCTGCAAAGGGATTTCCGAAAACTGGTCCACAAAGAAAAGATTGTTAAGGCAATTCTTGGGAAGTCCGTAGCTGATAGCCTTGGACAAAAAGAATTGGCTGAAAAGTATGGCGTAATAACCGTTTCGCAAAGCACGCTACAGGAGAGCGGCAATGCCGATACTTGAAGAATTATTACCTGCGGTCGACATCAAACGCATTCAGGACGTTTTGGAGTCTGAAGAATGGTCATTCTCGAGTTTGGCGACGCTTGGCTCTTTAGACCCACGATGTGACTTTCGGTTCTGTGACCTTCGAGGTCTTGATTTGCGCGATGAGGATCTTCGGGGGTTCGATTTCACAGGTGCCGACCTGCGCGGATGCATAAGGAACGATGGCACCAAGATTGACCAAACAACGATTTTCAATGATTGCCAAATTGATTGGGTTGAAGCGCAGAAAACTCCAATCGTGCAAGTTATGCTGGAGGTCGAAAATGCCTCAAGCAACGCTCAGCGGAGAAGAGCATTGGAAGTTCTCGTATCCCAATATTGTCTGAAGTCAGCGCCTATGGGTCCAATTAGGTTAATTTGATAAGAGAGTTTTGTTGGCTCATCGTAACCACTGAGGAGTGGGACATGAGACAGACAACTGGAACTCGCAGGAGCCCCGGCGAGCAGATCGTCAAAGAGATCAAGCGCGCGACGCGCAAACAGTATTCGTCAGAAGAGAAGATCCGGATCGTGCTGGATGGCTTGCGTGGCGAAGACAGCATTGCTGAGTTGTGCCGTCGTGAGGGAATATCTCAAGGTATCTACTACAAATGGTCCAAGGACTTCATGGAAGCTGGCAAACGGCGGCTTGCTGGAGATACGGCGCGTGCGGCTACGACCGACGAAGTCAAGGACCTGCGCCGCGAAGCCCGAGACCTGAAGGAGGTCGTTGCCGAGCAAACACTGGAACTGCGTCTTCTCAAAAAAAGCATGACCGGCGGTGGGGGCGACCAAGAATGAGGTATGCTGCATCTGAGAAGTTGGAGATCATCCGGCTTGTTGAGGGGTCGCATTTGTCTGCTCGTCGAACATTGGCAAAGCTGGGCATCCCCCGCACCACATTTTACCGTTGGTATGATCGGTATCGGCAGCGCGGCGACGCTGGCCTTGTGGATCAAGCGCCTAAGCCCAGACATGTCTGGAACCGCATCCCCGACGAAGTCCGGCGCAAGGTCGTCAAGCTGGCGCTGCAGGAGACGGAGCTGTCGCCGCGCGAACTGGCAGTGACGTTCACGGATCGGGAGCGCTACTTCGTCTCGGAATCTTCAGTCTATCGGGCCCTGAAGGCCCACGATCTGATCACCAGCCCGGCCTTTATCGTGCTCAAGGCGGCAAACGAGTTCAAAGACAAGACCACTGCGATCAACCAGCTTTGGCAAACCGACTTCACCTATCTCAAAGTGCTTGGCTGGGGCTGGTTCTATCTCAGCACAATCCTGGACGACTACAGCCGCTACATCATCTCGTGGAAACTCTGCACGAACATGCGGGCAGAGGACGTGACGGACACCCTGGATTTGGCGCTACAAGCATCAGGGTGCGATCAGGTTCACGTCATCCACAAACCCCGCCTCCTCAGCGACAACGGGTCCAGTTACGTCTCTGGCGATCTGGCTGAATGGCTGCAGGACAAAGGCATGAAGCATTCTCGGGGCGCACCATATCATCCCCAGACACAGGGCAAGATCGAGAGGTGGCATCAAACCCTGAAGAACCGCATCCTATTGGAGAACTACTTCCTTCCGGGAGACCTCGAAACCCAGATCGAAGCCTTCGTCGATCACTACAATCACAAGCGCTACCACGAGAGCCTGAACAACGTCACACCCGCCGACGTCTACTTCGGGCGTGACAAAGCCATTCTAAGACAACGGGAAAGGATCAAACGAAAGACGCTCGAAGCGCGGCGCTTGCATCACAGACAGCGCGCCGCATAATAACATCAACCAGACGAGCCAAACTCTTTACTTGTTTAAGCAACTCTTGGTTCCCAAAACCCTGACGACGGACAACTGACGGGTTGCTTCCTGAATTGGCAATGGAATGGCGCGGCTAAACCGAATTCCGAAGCCGCCGCAATTGACGTCTTTGCAGCAACACCCTTTGGCGCAGGGTCGACAACCACCCCCGATTTCGAGTGCGCCGCAACCTTCATCGTTGCGCTCCGTGGCACTGATTCTGACAGAGACGTCGGCGCAGACGTCCTCGAACACATTGCCGACCCCATCCGCCAGCACAACCACCGATGGGGCGAAGTCGCGCCCCATCACATCCTTGAAATCTCACGCCTCCCTCATCCAGCCCCCCGGTGTCCGACATCACAACACCGACCATATGCTGGCCGCACAAACCCAACAAAACCCTTGCTTTTCGCGCTGAACCATCCCATATGCCGCCTCAGCTACGTTATCTATCTCGACCACTGACTTCCCTAATCGGCCGCCAGTCTATCGATACAGACCAACTAAGCCGGGCCACCGCATCCCGTGGGTGGCATAAATTAGGAGACGTCACGATGGCTAATGGCACCGTGAAATGGTTTAACACAACTAAAGGCTACGGCTTTATTGCACCGGAATCCGGCGGCAAAGACGTATTCGTCCACATCTCTGCAGTCGAGCGTTCGGGCCTCACCGGTCTGGCCGACGACCAGAAAGTCACCTTCGATCTCGAAGCTGGCCGCGACGGACGCGAAAGCGCGATCAACATTCAGCTGTCCTAAGACGGCTAACAGGCCCGAAGCATCGCCTCAGGCCGCATCAGATACATCAGCTGGGCGTTCGCGCCCAGCTGACCCCTCTCCTCCCAATATTTCAGATGCCAGCAATGCCCGCGCCTCAGGTTCGGATGCATCCAGCATGCCTTGATTATAAGCCCAGCTTTGATGCAAGGCCCGACGCCCCTCTTCCAGATGGCATCCAACCTCCTCGCGCCCGGCCTCGGCCATGTCCGCTTCGATCTGGCTCAGCAGATCCACCTCTGTAACAAGCGCCTCTGACATCTTCATCTGAACCCAGGTCGCCAGTATCCGGTTGATGCGCGCGTGATACCCCGCCCCCATACGCCGGAACATCTGCGCGACTGACTTATCCAGATATAACGAAACCTTCTCTTTCGGCTCGGCCACATCCAAATCCATCTCCAGTGTCAGCCAGGCCTCGGGCACCTCCCGCCGGGCAGCCGCCAGAAATCCGTCATCATCTTCCAATGACGCCTGATAAACCAACTGCCGCAAACGCGCCTCGGCCAGTCGTTT
Organism: Boseongicola sp.; assembly: GCA_014075275.1. NCBI lineage: Bacteria > Pseudomonadati > Pseudomonadota > Alphaproteobacteria > Rhodobacterales > Paracoccaceae > Boseongicola > Boseongicola sp. The sequence continues at coordinate 184,493 of CP046179.1, read as the reverse complement.
TGATTTCGGACCCTTCGTGGGCATCCAGGGCAAAGTCATCCATCAATCTCCTTTGATCAGATGTGAAGCCGCCCCAGCCTGACGCCCAGACCTTAATCAATGAAAAACCATGCGTGCGCAGCCACCGACGTCATACCGACACGATACCGACGCGAAACAGACGGCCTATTTCAACCAATCCCCGGCAATTATCGGCCCAAAAATATCCTCGCCGAAGGCCAGCGGGCGGCACGCACGCTCCCCGGATTTCGCGTCGAAATCCGGCCCCTCTTGGCAAGTCGCCACGACGCCATTACCGTCGCGCCCATGTTGGCGGATATCACCCTCATCGACTATATCGGAGTCCTCGGTTCTCTTTTAATCGCATGGGCTTACCTTGCGGTCTCACGGGGCTGGGTCGATCCAAAACGCCCGGCTTACAACCTCGCCAATCTCGCAGGTGCGGCCCTCATACTCCTGTCGCTCTGGTATCGCCCAAACGCCGGAGCCATCGTCATCGAAGTCCTGTGGTCCCTGATCGCGATCGTCGCCCTTGTCCAATTCTGGCGCACCCGACAACCGGCTGATAAATCAGGATAAAATCACCGAAACTCCCCACAATCCAACACCAAACACCGTATGAGCAACCAGGCCCATCGCACGCGCCTTGCCCGGCTCCGGCACCTTGGATGCGGCCCATCCTAAGCCCAATCCCGGATGCAACAGAAACCAGCCAAACCCAATGGTGACCAAAGCAAAGACCCAGGCTTCAATAAACGTCGGCACACCGACAATCGACACCAAGACAACCCCATAGATCGCCCCCACCACATAGTGAAAGACCCAGCCCAATCTCAGCTCCTGCGCCACGGGCTGCGCGTCGGCGATATCATCATGAAAAACAACGCCTTTGGATAGGTGATCGACCCAACGCCCGACCATCGCCCAATTCGGCGGGGCCACCCCGGCCAGCCGGCTTAACACCACGGCCCAAAGGTCCATCAGCACCGTCGCACCGATCCCCATCGCCAATCCACCGCTCATATACTGCGTGCCCCCTCGCTCATTCCCTGATCGTCTTTTCAAACATTCCAACGGCAAGAGGTCAAATGCCCCGGCATTCCAAGACTTTATCACCGGTGTTGCAACAGGTCACATTCCAGCGAACGGTGAATTTCCTTGATTCTAACGCCCATATCTGCATTTTGGGTCCCGCAAAAACTCGGAATGATCAATTGCCACCGGTTTCCGGCTGTCAGTCTCGAAACGGGCCGATGCCAAGCCGTCGCAGAATGTGGGCGGGTTACTTCAAGGAGACACACGTTATGCCAAACGGCACCGTGAAATGGTTTAATACAACTAAAGGCTTCGGCTTCATTGCACCTGATGAAGGCGGTAAAGACGTATTCGTCCACATCAGCGCCGTCGAGCGCTCTGGCCTCACCGGCCTCGCAGACAATCAGAAAGTCAGCTACGAATTAGAGGCTGGCCGTGACGGTCGCGAGAACGCGGCAGATATCACACTGCTGTAATCCCGCTCTGGGCTCGAAATTTCAGCGAGCTCACTGCGCATCACATTCAAGCCAGCCGTTTGAAAGATGGCTGGCTTTCGCCATGTTTGCCCCCAAGTCTGGATGACATCGAAAGGATACGTCATGCCAGATCAAGCACCGCAACCACAGCCACCAAAAGATACCCAAGCCCCAATATTCGACGATTGGGCGATGATATGAATGCCTGCAAAAATAGATGAGCTTCAAATCATAAACACCTGTTTTATAATATTTATTTCTATGCCATTACTCAGATTTTGACAGTATTCCAACTTGATCAGCCGCGACCTAGCGCGCGCTTTCCAGCGTAACTCTGGTCAATATCTTCAAGCCTATCTCCGGCCCCACCAACCTGGGAAAACCCGTGGCGCCAAAGTCGCGCCGATCAATGTCTCCGGTCATCAAGATCGACAACCGACTGCGATCTCCGGCCTCTGTACCAACCTGACGAAACAGTCGCGCCTCCAGCAAAATTGGCCGCGTGACATCGCGAATGGTGATGTCTCCGCCAATCCTGGCACCGCCCTTCACGCGCTCGATCTCGTCAGATTGAAAGCGGATTTCAGGGAACATTCTGGTGTCCAGAACGCTGGCATCCTTCATTGCCTCGGTGGCATAAAACGGCCCCGCCTTGGCGCGGCGCACATCCAGAACAGCGGTAACATTGCTGTTTTCCAACCGGTCGATATCCAGCGCGATATCTGCACTTTTAACCGGCATACGGCCATTCACCTTGCTGCCGTTCAGCACATAACTGAACCCGACAACCGATTGTTCGACATCCAGAATATACTGTTGCGGCGCAGCCCAAGCCGGTCGCACAGCCAAGGTCGCGGCCAGTGCGGTAAGGAAATGACGACGATACATGTTTGGAAGCCTAGCATGTCCAGCCCCGGCCAGGCGATCACGTTGCAGTGTCAGACGGCATCAAAGCCATGCCTTTGGGCGTCCCCGACACCTGCCATTCTTTCACTGGTTCGGTCCGCGCCCTCAGCCGCTCCAACTTCCAACGCTCGGTCTTGGCATCAGGGTGCTGCGGCACCAACGACCAGCGGCTCTCAACCCCCGGCGCACCACCCTCGCCGGGCGTCAGCAACAGCCCCAGCGGCGCCGTTTCCAGCCATCTCGGCCCCGGTCTCTGCCGCCAGATGCAAGCGCCGCACCGCCGTCAGACCCGGCGGCCCCGGCAAATCCGCCACCACCAGCGGCATGATTCCCGCCCGCAACGCCTCTTCAGCGGTCCATAGCAGGTCCTCGGGTCGTTTCGGCGACACCATGATCAACCGCGACGGGTCCATAAACCGCATAAAACCTTCGGGATTAAGCCGCCCCGGCATCCAGCTTGGCCGGATCCATAAAACGTTCCCCTCCATCGCCTGCGCGACCGTAAAGGCCAACACTCGCCGCGCCCCACCACAAAGCTCATGCGCTCGCGAACGCACCAATGACAAATCGTCCAGAAACTCAAGCGCAGACCCACCGCGATTGCGATGTGTGTGGCGGTTCAGAAGATGGGCAGCGGTCTTACTGGACATGGGAGGTCACCCTAGCATATTCGTTTTTTGTTCTCAATATCCCGGAACACCTTGCCAATCCCCGCAAGGCCGTTATCCCTAGGGCCAATTAAAGACAAAGGACGTCCTCCATGAAGCGCACAACACTCGGCCGCACAGGCATCGAGGTCAGCGAATACTGCCTAGGCACCATGACCTTCGGCACACAAACCCCCGAAGCGGATGCACACCACCAGATCGACCGCTCGCTCGACGCCGGCATCGACTTCATGGACACCGCTGAAATGTATCCGGTGAACCCGGTCCTGAAAGAAACCGTGGGCAACACCGAACGCATTATCGGCAACTGGAACGCCAAATCCGGCCGCCGCGATGATGTCGTCATCGCAACCAAACACAGCGGTGACAACGGTGGCTTTGTGCGCGACGGGCGCGGCATCCATGCCGACACGGTCCGTGATGCGGTCAACGGCTCGCTGGCACGCCTTCAAACCGACTACATCGACCTTTACCAGTTCCACTGGCCCAACCGCGGCTCGTTTCAGTTCCGCCAGAACTGGAACTTCGATCCGCGCAAACAGCCGCCAACACAAGAAGTTCTCGACAACATGGCGGGCGTCATGGCCGTTTTGAACGAGCTTGTGCAAGAAGGCAAAATTCGCGCCTTCGGCCTGTCCAACGACAGCGCTTGGGGCACAATGCAATGGCTCCGCGCAGCCGAGGTTGTCGGCGGCCCCCGCGTCGCATCAATCCAGAACGAATACTCGCTTTTGTGCCGCCCCTATGACACCGACATGGCCGAGCTTGCGCATCACGAAGACATCACCCTTCTCGCGTTTTCGCCCCTGGCCACCGGCTTTCTAACGGGCAAATACCGGAATGGCGCTGTGCCCGACGGGTCGCGTAAATCCATCGGCCCCCAAATGGGCGGACGGGCCTCTCCTCGCGTTGACGGCGTGGTCGAGGTTTATGCCGGAATTGCTGAAAAACATGGCGTCGATCTGACCCATCTGTCGCTGCAGTGGTGCCTGACACGGCCCTTCCACACCATCCCGATATTCGGCGCAACAACCTCGGACCAACTGGAACACATCCTGAAAGGCGTCGACGTCGAACTGTCGTCAGAGCTGTTGGATGAGGTATCCAAGGCACACCGCGCAAATCCAATGCCTTACTAGGCTGGCCAAGGTTGCCCATTGCCTCCCCCACCGCATAGTCTCATTCGGACGGGGGAGGATCGACGGAGGATCTCATGTCTGCGCTTTGCCGCGGTCTAATGATACTGCTTACGGCCCTGACCGTAGCAGCCTGCCAGGAAGATGGCCCCCAAGCCTCGGCCTCCGAAAATGGCGTTGTGGTCCCAGAACTGGTTGCTGCTGAACAAACCCTATGCGAACGCACAGGTGGCCGCTGGGCCCCGCGCACTGGTGACGTGTTGTTCGTCTGCTACCGGGATCTGTCCGATGCAAACAAACAATGCAGAACCTCGAACGACTGTCAGGGGATGTGCCTGGCGCGCTCACGCACTTGCTCGCCAATCGAACCCTTCCTGGGCTGTCATGAAACCCTGTCCAGCGCCGGTCTGCCCGCAACCGTATGCATCCAGTGAAGCGACTAGGCACCATATCCTGTTGCCTTCTGTTGGCGGCCTGCGCAGCAGACACCGGCAATCGCGACGCTTCGGCACCCATTTCGTCCATCGCCAGTTTCGAGACATCTCGCTTTGCCGGAACCTGGTATCAGATTGCCAGTTTTCCGTTGAACACAGGCGTCACCTGCCGCAACACCATCCTGACCTACACCGCCCAAACGCCTAACACATTGAATCAGGCGGTGTCCTGCCAGACTGAGATCGGCACAATCGCCACCTCTGGCCCCGCCCGCGTAACGGGTCCCGGCCGCCTGACCATGCGTGCCGCCGGGGAAAGCACCTTAAAGGAAATTTGGGTTCTTTGGGTTGATGGTGACTATCGCACCGCTGTTTTGGGCACACCCGACGGCAGCGTCGCCTATATTCTCGACCGCACACCGAACATCCCGCAGGATCGGCTAAAAGCCTCGCTGGATGTTTTGAATTTCAACGGTTTCGACACTGATCTGATGCGCATGACCCGACAGGAGGACGCATGACTAGAAGGGCCGCCATTCTAGGCCTCGGCCAACGCGGGCACACAATTGCCGAGCTATTTCGCGACGCCGGTTGGTCTGTGTCCGGGTTCGATCCTGAACCAGCAGCCCTTGGCGCTGCCCAAATGGCTGATCGTAAGTCTCTTAAGCCAACCATCTCGTCCGCCGTCAGCCACGCCGACATAGTTGCCATCTGCCTGCCGGAACGTTTGGAGCTAATGCGCAAAGTCATCCAGCGCGCCCAGTTCGAGGCACCAAAGAATGCTGTCATTGCAGTTCTGATCGCCGAACACGACATTGATGCAATTCAGGGCTGTGCCCTGCGCCCTGACCACGTTGTGCGTGTCAATCAGTCCGACGGCGGCGGATTCACGGCAGATGTTTCAAACAAGACCCACGCCACCGCTCGCGAACAGCCAACGCAGGTGCTTGCTGAATTGGCTGCGGTTCAAAGTCTGGTCAATCCGGCCGACGACAACACTCAGCCGCCAGAAGCCGAAATCGCCTGAAGGTGATCGGGCCAACCGCGCGCCGAAACATCGGCCTCTCGTACCAGCCAATCAAATTGTCGCGTCAACACCTGAACCCGTTCGCGGTCTCGAAATGCCATGTAATGTTGACCGATATAGAGCGTCGCCACCAAAGGTCCGAATATCGTAACCGGCACCGACCAGAGACGCCTCGCGTCGTATAAAAACACCCGCAACGATGGGTAAAGTTGGTCGTGCAATGATTGCAGGTGCTCGATCTGTGCGCTCCGCACATGCCGGGGCAAACCTTTGTAGTAACCTGTCGAACTGGCCAAAGATTCAACCTCATACAACGGCATGGCGATTTCGTAGTCTGACATGGCATCCCGCATCCAATTCAGACGATCCTGACTGGCCCCTATTGCCTGCTCAGTTGTGCGCCCCAAATGCGGTTCGAACTCCCACCGCAACATGTCCGGTGTTTTCAGCATATCCGGCAATGTCGCCGGAACGTGCCGGATTTTGTAGCCCGCTGCCTCCTGATGCCAGGCGAATATCTGTTCATCCACCATCGCCCGCGGAGCATCCGCAACCTGCATGGCCTCCGCCAACAGATCTGCCGCCGGTTCTGGTTTGTCTGACAGTCCCAGCAACCAGTCTGCCGAAACCCCCAACGCCGCCGCACATTCGGCAACGACCTGAGCGTTAGGAAGTCGTGCAGACTTTTTTGCTAAAAGCTGCGAGATGGTCGAGCGATCGATACCAACGGTTCGCGCCAAGGCACTTTGGTTCACATCCCGGTCACGCATTGCCTCGTTCAGTCGGTACGTAAACAAAATTGATCGATCTCGTTTGTCCAAAATCACACTCCGTGATTAAAATCAACAATGTTGAGTTTATGTTGATCACATACCAAATACCGAATACATCACGCAAGTGTCATACTACCTGGAAGAACTACTTATCCGGGCAAAATGAAAACCGAATCTGAAACAGCCTTTGAATGGCCGACGCTTGCCCTGCTTGGTGCGACTTATTTGGTTTGGGCTTGGGCAACCACTTGGCTTGCAGCCTGGTCGCTACCACTCGCAATAGCCGTCGCGGCGATCGCAATCGCACAGCATTCCTCACTGCAACACGAAGTCATCCACGGTCACCCGTTTCGCAATCAGCGTCTGAACAACGCACTGGTATTCCCCGGCCTGTCGTTGCTCGTCCCCTACTTTCGGTTTCACGACACCCATCTGGCCCACCACAAAGACAGCAACCTAACCGACCCTTACGACGACCCCGAAACCAATTTTGTCGATGCAGGTGACTGGGAAAAGCTGTCGCCGTTCTGTCGGGCGGTCCTGAATATCAACAACTCGCTGGCGGGTCGCTTGATCTTGGGCCCGATCATTGGAACCATCTTCTTTATCATCTGCGAAATCCGCCTCGCCAAAAAAGACCCTGGCGTATTGCGCGGTTGGCTTTGGCACATCCCGGCGATGTCTCTGGTGATGATCTGGGTCAGCTATTCTTCGATGCCGCTCTGGGCCTATATGATAGCCGCATACGGCAGTCTGTCGTTGTTGCGCATCCGCACATTTCTGGAACATCAGGCCCACGAGAAATCCCGCGCTCGTACAGTTATCATTGATGACAAAGGCCCCCTCGCCTTACTGTTTTTAAACAATAACTTTCATTCGGTGCACCATAACCATCCTCGCGTTCCCTGGTATCAATTGCCCGGTCTTTATCGGGAAAATGCCGATCACTATCTGCGCCAGAACGAAGGTTACTTCTACAAATCTTACGGCGAGGTTTTTAGGCGTTACTTCTTTTTCCGCAAAGACGCTGTTCCGCATCCGCTTTGGCGGCGCAATTAACCGCTTCCCCTTCCATGCAGTTCGGCAGATTGTGCGGCCATGGAACTTTGGGTCATCCTTTCAATTTGCGCCGCTTTGGCACAAACCGCACGTTTCGCTCTGCAAAAAGTGTTGGCCGGGGCAACCCTAAGCCCGGCGGCAGCGACATGGGCGCGCTTCCTTTGGTCGGCGCCGGTAATTGCCGCTGTCGTTACCACATACGTCGCCGTGACCCCGGCGTCTCTGCCCTCATTTGAACCGCAATTCTGGCCTTACGCACTGGGTGGCGGCCTTGCACAAATCCTCGCCACAGTCTGTACCGTCAGCCTGTTCAAACAGCGCGCGTTTGCCGTTGGAATAACATTCAAGAAAACCGAGGTGATGCTCACCGCACTCGCCGGGCTGGTCATCCTTGGCGACCATATTTCACCAGTTGGAGCAGCATTCATCGCACTGGGGTTCGTCGGCGTCCTGCTGTTATCCAATCCCCCGGAAGGCGGCGGCATATTCAATCGCGGCGTAGCTCTTGGACTGGCGTCAGGTGTGTTTTTCGCTTTATCAGCAGTGGGTTATCGCGGCGCGACTTTGGCTGTTTTGTCCGACGATACGTTCCTCGTTTCGGGCATCACACTGGCATTGGTCACCACGTCTCAAACCATCGCCCTTGGCTTCTGGCTCTGGCGTCGCGAGATGGGCCAGATCGCGGCCACATTGGCAACTTGGCGCACCGGCCTTCTGGTAGGTGTCACATCTCTGATCGGAAGCTGGTGTTGGTTCGCCGCGTTTTCCCTTCAGAATGCAGCTTATGTATTCGCTGTTGGCCAGATCGAGTTGATATTCTCGCTGATTGCGGGTGTGTTGTTTTTCCGCGAGCGCCCCTCAGCCCGCGAACTACTTGGCATGGGAGTTATCACCGCCTCGGTCATCGCGGTTGCCGTCATCGGCTGATCAAAGCCAGATCACTTTGCTGTCCAACGCATCATTCCGCACAAACGGAACTCCCTTGGGCGCTTCCAGCGATGGCAGATGTTTCTGCAACTCTGCCAGCACCAACTGCGTAATAAATGCCAGATTTAATTGCCTCACTTCTGACAAGGGCACCCATTGTAGATGCGAAAGTTCATCAGTCGGAGGCACGATATCACCACCTCCATTTGCCAGTGCGTTCTCTGACGCCACAAAAAACCGCGCATCAAAGCGGCGTGGCCGTCCCGGTGGAGTCAGCGCCCGAAAGAAGAACTTCAATTGGCTGGCATCCGGCCGAAACCCCATTTCGGCAAATCCTGACCAATCCGACGGTGGATCGCGCCAAACGCTTTGCCGCCCCATGACAAATCCGGTCTCCTCCCAAAGTTCCCGTATCGCCGCAACGGCCAAAGTATGAGGCGTTACCGACGCATTACTTTGTGCAAGCCTCTGCAAACATGGCTCTTTCAGCTCACCGGTCAAGTCAATGTCTCCATCCTCGGCGTCCACGCGACCACCTGGAAACACAAACTTGTCAGGCATGAAAACAGCAGTTTTGCCACGCTGCCCCATCAATACCGATGGCGCTTCGTCGGCATTACGAACAACGATTATTGTTGCCGCGTCGCGGATAGGTTCCGCGTCGCTCATGGTTTCACGCCGCTTTGGCGGCCCCAAATCCGTGAAGTCTTTTCGCCCATTGCAACCCGACAATCGCCCCCTTCAGCCTTGGCAAAAGGTATAGCGAAAGTCCGACACATCCGACAGTGAAAGTCGTCGCCAAAACCAACGGGTCGGGCCGAAATTCAGTGAACGCCCAGATAATCGATGGTGCCATGATATGCCCGACAATCAGAATTGTCAGATAGGCAGGACCATCGTCCGCTCGATGAACCGAGAGTTTTTGATCACAAACAGGGCAGGTATCGCGCACAGCCAAGTATCCCTTCATCAAAGGGCCCTTGCCACAGCGTGGACATTTGCGCCGCCACCCGCGCAGCATCGAGCCGCGCACGTCACGATCTTCAGCATCGTGCCGGTGTTCATTTTCATCTGTGATTTGTTCATGGAACATTTTGGTCGCCTCGTTAACTGCCGACACCATGGACCTAAGCCGAGCCAGTTAAAATGCAACGAAACGTCCTTGCGGCGGGATGTCGCGTCGCATTCCCCGGAAAACTTTTTTCGGAAACCGCGACGGAAACTTCACAGCCTCCCGTTTGAATTACTGGAACGACAGACAGTGACCCATTCATACAGGAGAATTAACCGTGGATCACACTACAGCTAGAATAGTTATTGCAGCCGTCATCATCGGCGCAGGATTTGGCGTAGCAAACGCCAAAGAACGTGGTTTCGACCACGAACCGGTCAGCTTCGAAACTCTCGACGTTGATGGCAGCGGCGAAATCGACATGGCAGATCTGGACGCGCTGAAAGCTCAGCGTTTTGCCGAAATCGACACTGACAGCGACGGACAGGTGTCCGAGGCGGAATTCCTTGCCCATGCTGAAGCCAAAGGCAACGAGCGAGCAACCAAAATGTTCTCGCGGCTTGATGCAGACGACGATGGGTTCCTGTCGCGTGATGTGCTGGAAAATCGCGGCCGCGGTGGCTTCGGCGAACGCATGATAAGCCGTGCCGATACCGACGACTCAGGTGGCATCAACGCTGAAGAATTCGAAGTCATGCAGGAACGCATGGCCGAACATCGCGGCAAAAAAGGCAAGCGTAAAGGATCAAGAACCGAATGATCGGAGCTGCGCCGGATTGCTCCCGTAGCACTCCGGCGTTACTTCCGTTCTGTGTCCATGTTGCAGGAAGCCATTCCATCCGCCGACGACAGCATCAGCGATCAGGTATTGCTGGTGGCGGTCGGCAATGGCGACGCAAGTGCGGCGCGCCTTTTGGTGTCCCGATTGGCCCCGCGCCTGTTCAATCAGGCATGGCGACTTCTCGGCGATCGGGCCGAGGCCGAAGACGCAGTTCAGGAAACACTACTGAAATTATGGAAAATCGCACCGGACTGGCGACAAGACGAAGCAAAAGTGTCGACCTGGTGCTACCGGGTTCTGGCCAACCACTGCACAGACCGGCTGCGCGCCCGTCGCCCATCGGTCGATCTGGATGCCATCGCCGAACCCGAGGCCGATCTGAAATCAGCGGTGGCGCGCATGACCGAAACAGCCAGAAACGATGCACTGAACACAGCCCTGCTAACTTTGCCCGACCGGCAACGACAGGCCGTGGTTTTGCGCCACATCGAAGAGCTTACCAATCCGGAGATCGCCGAGATCATGGACATAAGCGTTGAAGCCGTTGAAAGTCTGACCGCGCGTGGAAAACGCACTCTCGCAGCGGCCCTGAAGGGCAGACGCGATGAACTGGGGTACGAAGATGACTGAGAAACACCAAAGGGACGACGACGCGCTGGACGCCATGTTCGGCGCCGCACGCTCGAATTCGCCGGACTTGGGAACCGACTTTATGGCTCGTCTTATGGTAGACGCCGAAGTGGCGGTCGCTCCGCCGCGCCAGGTCTTATCGTCCGAACAAGTAAAAGGCCCGTCCTTTTGGTCAAGACTCGCCGCCACTTGGCTCCCGGCATCTGGGTTGACGGCGGCAACCGTCATGGGCGTATGGATCGGGCTGGCTCTGCCGGAATCACAATTGGCAGACAGCTTTCTGACCGGCACAACTACCGAAATCGATTTAAGTTCGTTCCTGCCGGGCGCTGATCTCAGTCAGTTCACAGCATTGGAGGTCGACGGATGACCGACAACCCTCAGGCCCCGCCAAAGAGGCGCTGGCTAATGCCGCTCTTTCTGGTTTCGATGGCACTCAATCTACTAATCGTGGGTATAGCCGCCGGTTGGATGTTTTCGGCCAAAGGCCCAAGCAAGGGTGAACGCATCAGCGGCCCATCCCGGTCTCTCATTGGCGAACCATTCGTCCGCGCCTTGTCCAAGGAAGATCGCGAAAGCCTGATCAAATCCATACGGTCGAACCAGGACCGCCTTCGTGAAAACCGTAAGGCACTGAAAACGCGGTTTGAGTCTTTTCTCATCGCCGTAACCGCTAATCCGTTTGATGCCGACGCAGTGCGGGAACTTTTAGGCGCACAGCGCAGCGTCGCGGTGAACCGTCAGGAAATCGGGGAAACTCTTTTAATAGAGCGCCTTTCGTCCATGAACTTGGAACAGCGCCAGGAGTACGCCGCGCGATTGTCGCGATCTTTGCGTCACCTCAGGCGCGATTAACAGCCATTTCAACCCGATTCCGCCCAGATGCCTTGGCGGCATAAAGCGCCGAGTCAGCCATCCGCAACAACCGGTTCGCAACACGTTTGGTGCTTTTGGCCGCTATTCGATCTGTCGACGGCGCGCAATTCGCATGACGTTCTGCCAACGGTCGCAATCCGCTAACAGTAACTCCAATACTAACGGTCACATCAATCTTCTGATCGTCACTTAGTCGGATAGGTGTATCGCAAGTTCGGGACCGCAACCGGTTCGCCGCCAGTTCGGCCAGATCAGAATTTGTGCCCGGAAGAACCACCAGAAACTCTTCGCCACCAAAGCGCGCCACCAGATCAACTGACCGCAAATTCTTGCGCATGCGTTTGGCGACCGCCTTCAATACGGCATCACCTGCGGCATGTCCCAGTGAATCATTGATGCCCTTGAAATGGTCAATGTCCACCATCATCAGTGTGAAGGGCTGGCGCGTGGTTTCTGCGGCGGCGATGGTATCTGACAAATATGCTTCGGCGTAACGGCGATTGAAGAGGTTCGTCAGGGTGTCAGTGACGGCCAACTGAAGCCCGCTCTCGGACATCTGCCTTAAAGCGTCACTCGCAGCCTTACGTTCCAATAGGTTCTCCACGCGCATCACCAGTTCCTCACCTAAAGCGTTGCAGTCCACCACATCCGACGCACCGCTATCCAGGGCAAGAATAGCAGCGTCCACATCGTCGCTTTCGTGCGTGACCAGAACCGATGCATGGCGTGTATGGTCACGCGCGCGCAATTCCGGCAACGTACCCAGCATCCGCATTTTGGGCTGACATGCTCCGTCCAGAACAAAGGCATCAATGGCCGGGCTGTCAGAGGACAAAGCCATCGCTTCCGCAGCAGTCAGCAAAGTTAGGTTTTGCCCGAACTTTTCGACCAAAGCGGAATTCCCTGGAATACAATTAGGATCTTCGGCAACTAAGGCAACGCGACCTGCGCGCCGAAAAACAGTGGCCTCTTCGGCAAATCCAAGAGAAGCAGCCGCCGACTTTCGGCGCAGTATTTCACGCGCGCCCCCGGCCTCGCGTAATACATTTCGCATCCGCGCTAATAGTAGACAGTCCGGACAAGGATAACCCAACAATTCCCGCGCACCGGATCGCAGCGCATCCAGCCGTCGCTCCGGCGTGCCATCTGGGTCGATGCAAATCACGGGCACCGTGGCGTTTTGAAATGATACGACCCCCGCTTCCCGCAATAGTTCCATAATGTGGGTTGGCCCGATGGCACCCACTCCAGCAAGAATGACATCCGGTCTTTGCTGCTTAGTCGCGCGGGCTGCCTCATCCACGCTTACAGCCGTCGCAACATGATACTGGCTCGCCGACAGAAGCGACGAAAGTAACATGCGCGTCGTTGGCACGTGATCAATGACCAGAATCCGGCTCGACACGTTTCACCTCAATTTGTTTACAATTATTGCTTCCCGGTTCAGTCTTTGCTCAGAAGCGTTAAGAAATGCTTTCCAAGAGAGGTTCCATGACACCGCTTTCGCAAGATTCCGCTGAAGTCATTGCAATTGAAGCATTATCCTGGCTGGCGGGGACCGATGACCTGTTCACGATCTTCATGGGTTCAACTGGAACTTCCGCCGTAGACGTGCGAACACGCGCTCAGGACCCGGAATTTCTGGCCTCGGTGCTGGATTTTCTACTGATGGATGACGCCTGGATATCGGCGTTTTGCGCAGCCGAGAACTATGATCCGGACTTTCCCATGCGGGCACGTGCCGCGCTGCCCGGCGGAGCCCAGGTTAGCTGGACCTGATTCAAATCGCCAAAAAACTTATGCTGATTTGCGACGCTTTACGGCTGATTTTTGCGGAGCGTTACTGTCGATAAAATCCAACACCAGCGGACGGATATTGTTCCGCCAGCTCTTGCCCGCAAATATCCCATAGTGTCCGGCGCCGGGCTCCAGATGCGCAGCTTTCTTGCTGTCCGGTAATCCGGTCAACAGATCCAAGGCCGCCAGACACTGTCCGGGGGCGCTGATATCATCCCGCTCGCCTTCAACCACCTTTACGGCGACATCACTGATGGAACCGATGTCGATCTCGGTGCCTTCAACGACAAAAGCATTCCGGGCAATTTCACGATCTTTGAAAATGCGTTCAACTGTCGACAAGTAAAATTCCGCAGTCATATCCATGACCGCCAAATACTCGTCATAAAACCGATTGTGTTTGTCGTGGTCACCCGCCTGCCCTTTGGCAACGCGCATGATCTGATCAGAAAACGCAGTTGTATGCGTTTCAGAGTTCATCGACATAAACGACGCCAGTTGCAGTAATCCTGGGTAAACTTTGCGCCCGACACCGGCGTATTTGAACCCAACACGCTGTATGATGAACTGCTCAAGCTGGCCCATTGTCACCCGCCGCCCAAAGTCCGTCACATCCGACGGCGCGGCATCAGGGTCGATAGGTCCGCCGATCAACGTCAACGTTCGCGGTTGTGATTTTGGCTTTTCGGCCGCCAGCAACGCAGTTGCGGCCAACGCCAGCGGTGCTGGCTGACAAACTGCAATGACATTCAAGTCAGACCCCAAATGATCCATGAAGTCCGCCAGATACCGAGTGTAATCTTCGATATCGAACTTGCCGACGCTCACCGGAATATCGCGCGCATTGTGCCAGTCGGTGATCCACACTTCTGCATCTGGCAAAAGGCTTTGAACAGTTGAGCGTAACAAAGTTGCATAGTGTCCCGACATCGGCGCCACCAACAGAATGCGACGCTTCTTTTCCGGCCGCCCCTGAACATTGAACCGAATGAGGTCGCCAAATGGCCGCTCCACCTCGATATCAACTGACACCAGATGATCGCGCCCGTCAGCCGCGACGACAGAATCAATTCCCCAGTCCGGCTTGGCGACCATTCGTGAAAAACTGCGTTCCGTCACTTCACCCCAGGCGGCCATCATTTTGAAAGCAGGATTGGGAACAACGCCCCACATGGGGTAAGATGCCATTGCCTGTGCGGTCGCACCGGCCCACTGATTGGTGGTGCGGATGGTCTCCATGAGGTCGTAAGTCATCATATGCCGCATGAGCATGCCTTTCGCCCGCCGAGCCAAAACGTCGCTTTGACCGAAATGGTTCAGGGACGTAAAGGTACAATTACCGTGCAGCATGATTATGCTGCAACTGCAAACTAGGCGCGAAAAACCGTTATGACAACTAAAGATACCGATTTACCTGTCGATCTTGAGCGTCTGAATGATAATTTGGCGCGAATTGAAGAGTTATCCCAGCGGATGACCGAAGCTATGTCGCGCAAAAATCCGACCAATCCCGGCCTCGAAGGGCCAGGCCAGGACCTTTATGCAAAGGCAGCGGGCGCGTATTTCTCGGAAATGGCGGCAAACCCTGCGAAACTGATGGAACAACAGGTCGGCTATTGGGGCAAAGCCCTACAACACTATGCAGAAGTGCAACAGAATCTGAGCAAGGGTTCACTGGAATCAGTTGAAGACACTCAAACCAAGGATCGCCGTTTTGCCGATCCCATGTGGGAAACCAACCCATTTTTTAACTTCATTAGACAGCAATATCAGATGTCCGCTGAAGCCGTGACCGAGACGGTTGAAGCTCTTGATGATCTCGAAGACCAGGACAAAAAGCGACTTCGCTACTTCAGCCGCCAGATCATCGACATGATGAGTCCGACCAACTTCCTGGGCACAAATCCAACGGCTCTGAACAAAGCGCTTGAAACCAACGGCCAAAGCCTTGTCGACGGGCTTGAGAACCTCGTGCGCGATCTGGAAACCAACGACGGCGAAATGGCAGTAACTCTGGCGGACAAAAGCGCGTTCACGGTTGGCGAAAACATCGCATCGACTGATGGATCTGTTGTCTTCCGCAATGAAATCTTCGAGCTGATCCAATATGCGCCGCTGACCGAAACGGTTCACAAGATACCGCTGATCATCTTTCCGCCCTGGATCAACAAGTTCTATGTGCTCGATCTGAAACCTAAAAACAGTTTCATTCGATGGGCAGTAGAACAGGGCTATACTGTCTATGTGGTCAGTTGGAAGAACCCCGACGCAAGCTATCGGAATTTCCGATTGGATGACTACGTCGACAAAGGCTACCTGACTGCAATTGAACAGGTCAAAGCGATCACCGGTGAAAAACAGGTCAATGCTATCGGCTATTGCATCGCCGGCACCACCTTGTCGCTGACGCTGGGCGTACTGCAGAAACGCGGCGACAAATCGGTAAAGTCAGCCACGTTCTTCACCACGCTCACTGATTTTTCCGATCAGGGCGAAGTCGGCGTTTTCCTTTCCAACGATTTCGTCGACTCGATCGAAGCCGAAGGCATTCTCGACAAAAAGATCATGTCGCGCACCTTTAGCTTCCTGCGGTCCAACGATCTGATCTATGGCCCGGCCATCCGCAGCTACATGCTGGGCGAAGCGCCCCCCGCGTTTGATCTGCTGTACTGGAATGGCGACGGCACAAACCTGCCCGGGACCATGGCCATGCAATATCTGCGCGGCCTTTGTCAGGAGAACAGATTTGCAACCGAAGGGTTCGAAATTCTTGGCGAAACTGTTCGCCTCAGCGACGTAAAGATCCCACTTTGTGCCATCGCCTGCGAGACGGATCACATTGCCGCGTGGGATACCAGCTATCGTGGAATTCAACAGATGGGCAGCAAGTCAAAGACTTTCTTGCTGTCTGAAAGCGGCCATATCGCCGGGATCATTAATCCCCCATCCAAAAAGAAATACGGCCATTACACCAATGACGACTGGGCACTTGCCCCCGAAGATTGGCGTGAAAGTGCGGATTTCCACGAAGGGTCATGGTGGCCTAAATGGGACGAATGGCTGTCATCGCGGTCTGGAAAACAGGTTCCGGCGCGGACTCCTGGGGCCAAAAAGGCTTACCCTGTGTTGTGTGCAGCACCTGGAAAATATGTGTCCGAGACACCGAAATCATCCTAACTATCTGATTTTAAAATATAATAAAAATTGCTGCAATGCAGCAAAAACAATTGATTTGCTGCATTGCAGCATCTATATCCTTTGCAGACGCAGAAAAGCGGCCGCCACGACCGCGCATATTTAGGATAGAGACCAATGGCTAAAGCTTCGAACGACTACACAAAGATGATGAAAGACATGATGGGTGCATTTCCGGTCGACATGACTGCAATGCAGGACACCTTCAAAAACCAGGCAGCTCTCGCCGACAAAATGTCGAAAGTTGTCTTGGAAGCCGCAGAGAAATCCACAGTGATCTCCGCTGGCTGGGCAACAACCACAATCGGCAAAATCGGTTCGGTTACAACTGCCAAAGAAGACCCTGCAGATTACACCAAAGCAATCACTGACTTTGCTTCCGCTCAGGCTGAAACAAGCGCCGAATCCATGGCTGCTTTCGCCGAAGTTGCCAAAAAAGTTCAGATGGAAACTGTTGAACTGATGATGGCCGCTGGCAAAGACATCAGCGACGACACATCGGCTGCTGTTAAGAAAGCAACCAACGACCTGACAGCTGCTGCTAAGAAAGCCGCTGCTGCCAAGTAAGTCATACCGATTGCCAACTCCTCCCTGTTGGTAACATTAACTAGCGGGCCCTTTGCGGCCCGCTTTTTTTATGCAGCGTTCGACGTTGACAAATACGCTGCCACGATGCCTTCAAGCGTGCTGTAGGAAACTGGCTTTTCCACAAATTCAAAGTCGTCCAGCGCCGATGTCAGCTCCCATCGGCTATAGCCCGACATAAAGACAACTTTCCCGCCCAGGGCTGCGATGCGAGAACCAGTTGCGACGCTGGATATTCCACCGCCAAGCCCAACATCCAAAAGCGCGAGCTCGATGTGGATTTGCCCAAGAATTGCTTCTACACCTTCGATATCATACGCGACGTATGCATCGACGCATCCAAGATCGATAAATGCTTCCGCCAATTCGTCCGCGATTGACTTGTTATCATCCAGACACAGCACCCTAGGTCCGGAAAGAACTTGGGTCTGCCCTAACCGGGCGCCAGGGAAAGCCATTGTTAACGTCCGTTGCGAAAAGACGGCGTCAGCATAGCGCGACGCAGCACAATTTATTAGTGCTATCTGGAAGTTAATACAATTTTAAGTTACATCAAAGGATAAGCCGACGTCAGCGTGCCAGCTGGCGATCTGAAAGATTCCTATTTCCAGGCCCGACGCACCCTGCCCTAAGTTCCTTCAACTACAATCGCAACGCTTTCTGCGTTCCGCTTTCGAATATCCGCAACTTCTTGATATCGTGAGTCATTATAGGCAATCTTCGCTTGCTCATACGATGGAAACTCAATCACAACGTGCCGGTCAAAAGTGTCGCCTTCTGGGACTTCGCACTGTCCACCACGGACCAGAAACCGGCCTCCCAGCCCCTCAATAATCGGTGTGTCTTTTTCAACATATTCCTTGTACGCCTCAGCGTTATTCACCGTTACGTGCAAGATCCAATAGCCCTTTGCCATCCAAGCGATTCCCTTAAAAACTGTGTTTCTGTTCGTTCCGGCAAACGCTACCTCTGCACCTCGATGCCAACAAGGCCAGAACACGAAACACCTTTGCTTGTCGTATCGCTGTTTTCCGGCATGGCCTTGCCCCACAAGGTCTTGCCTGTTCTAGTCCTGACGTATGAGCAACTATGACCTAATCCTGCGAAATGGCCGGGTGCTGACGGCGACAACCAATGACTCCCAGGACATCGCAATCCGCAACGGCAAAATCGCTGATATTGGCCAGATCGATGCCCATGCCGATACCGAGATTGACGCGACCAACAAGGTCATCACCCCCGGCGGCGTCGACGCGCACGCCCACATCGAGCAAATGTCCGGAATGGGCCTGATGAACGCGGACACTTTTGAAACCGCCACACGGTCAGCGGCACTGGGCGGCACAACATCGGTGATCAGCTTTGCGCCCCAAACCATGGGCATAACACTTCGGGCCGCTGTTGCCGACTACGCGGCGCGCGCGCGCCGTGGGGCCAGCATCGATCACGCTTTTCATATCATCCTGAACGATCTCGCCGAACCAAATGTCATAAAAGACCTTGGAAACCTCATTGCCGCTGGCCACCGCTCGATCAAGATTTTCACAACCTACAACATCAAACTCTCTGACCGTGACATCTGCGATGTGCTGGCCGTAGCCCGCGAAGCCGAGGCTCTTGTTTGTGTGCACGCTGAAAACGACGGGCTTATTGGCTGGACGAAATCTGCACTTCTGGCCAATGGTAAAACACAGCCAAAGCATCACGCCATTTCCCACCCTCGCTTGGCCGAGATTGAAGCCGTCGACCGCCTGATCCGATTTGCGGAGTATTTCGCAACACCTGTCATGTTATTCCACATTTCGACCCACGAAGCCGTCGCAAGCATCCGCGCCGCTCGGGCACGGGGCGTTCCGGTTTGGGCGGAAACCTGTCCCCATTATCTTTTCATGACCGATGCTGCTCTGGAAAAGCCAGGACTGGACGGAGCGAAATGGATGTGCTCGCCGCCACAACGCACCCAAGATGACCAGATTGCACTGTTTGACGGCCTTGCGGACGGCACTCTTGATCTGGTGTCCTCTGACCACGCGCCCTATCGCTTTGACGACACAGGAAAACTGTCCAACGGTCCAAAAAGCACCTTCGCCGAAATAGCCAACGGATTGCCCGGACTTGAGGTGCGCATGCCACTTATGTTTGACGCCATGCAACGCGGGAAAATCACCTCGCAGCAGTTCGTAACCCTTTGCTGCACAGCGCCCGCCCAGATCCACGGCCTGGCCAACAAAGGCGACATCGCCATTGGATACGACGCCGATCTGGTCATTTGGGAACCAGACGCACAATCGACTTATGGTGACAACGACCTCGGCGACAACGTCGGCTATAACCCCTGGCATGGCCGCCAGCGCATCGGCCAGGTGGACTCTGTCTACCTGCGCGGCACACCCGTTGTATCCGACGGCGCATTTGTTGGCTCGCCCGGTAGCGGCCAGTGGCTAAGCCGTGATCGAATGGGAGTCACAACAGATGCCGCCCCAGCCGACGAATACACCGCCGCAATCTCATAACGCTCGCCCAGCATTCAAACTCCTCGAAATTTGTCGCAAGGAAGGTGTTGCCATGGCCGCCCACCAAACTAACGTGATCGCAACCCACCAACCGGAGCCGACATATGCTTGACGAAACCGCCAAGGGCGTCTTCACCATCGCCGCAACGCCCTTTCAACCTGATGGATCGTTGGACGTCGCAAGCCTCGACAGCATGACCGATTTCTATCTGGAGCGCGGGGCCACCGGTCTGACGATCCTTGGCATCATGGGTGAAGCCGGCAAGTTGTCTGCCGAGGAAAGTGCCACAGTCATCAAGCAGGTCTGCGCCCGCGCCACGGTGCCTGTCATTGTCGGCGTCTCGGCACCCGGCTTCGCGGCAATTGAATCCTTGACCAACGTCGCAATGGATAAAGGCGCTGCTGGCGTAATGATCGCGCCACCCGGCAACCTGCGCACTGATGCTCAGATCGCAGGTTACTACCGCACGCTTGGCCAAAAACTTGGATCGACACCTTGGGTTATTCAGGACTTTCCCCAGGTCACCAATGTTCAGATCGACACCCGCGTCATCCTTCAAATCGTCGAAGAGAACCCGTCATGCGTGATGCTAAAACACGAGGACTGGCCGGGCTTGGAAAAGATTGCCGCTTTGCGTGCCGCTTCGGATAATGGTGCACGCCGGATATCAATCCTGTGCGGAAATGGTGGTCAGTTTTTATTGGAAGAGATGTTGCGCGGTGCGGACGGCGCAATGACCGGCTTTGCCTACCCCGAAATGATGCGCGATGTTACGACCTTGATGAAAAGCGGTAACGAAATTGCGGCCCGAAATATCTTTGACGCTTACTTGCCGCTCATTCGGTACGAAAGCCAACCGGGTCTGGGCCTTGCCATTCGCAAGTATATCCTCGCCAAGCGCGGGGCTATTGCTCATGCCGCAGTCCGGGCTCCGGGGCCAAAACTCAGCACCGCCAGCATTGCTGAAATCGAAACATTGATCGCGCGCCAGACCGAACGCCTGAACCGTGCTTGAAAGATAACAGGCGCTTCCGACGCAATGCGGTCGGGCAACCGGGTCTCACCCAAGCAATTTTCACACCCAACGCGGCAACCGACGCTTTTCTTAAATCCAAACACAACATATAGTGCCGCCAATCGGCAAAGATATTGAATCGCCGCAAGATCAGAGGCAGCAGTGGCCCACATAATCGTCGTAGGAAACGAAAAAGGCGGCGCGGGGAAATCCACCGTGTCGATGCACATCGCGACCGCATTGGTCCGCATGGGGCACCTAGTCGGAGTGTTGGACCTTGA
The DNA here is from genome assembly GCA_014075275.1 of Boseongicola sp. Lineage (NCBI taxonomy): Bacteria > Pseudomonadati > Pseudomonadota > Alphaproteobacteria > Rhodobacterales > Paracoccaceae > Boseongicola > Boseongicola sp. The sequence continues at coordinate 163,366 of CP046179.1, read as the reverse complement.
CCTGAGACAGCGCAGTTTTGGGCGATATGTCGAAAACCGGCGCATATTCGTCGAAGCCGAAAATCTGAACTTGCCCAGCCCGATCTACCGCGAACTTCCCAACATTCGCCCCGACAGCCTGGAACCCGGCGAAAACGTCTACGATCAACGCCTGTCGGCGGCAGTAACTGGCCTGGAGCGCGAAGTAGAATTCATCCTGATTGATTGTCCGGGGTCCCATACCCGCCTCAGTCAGGTTGCCCATTCGCTGGCCGACACGCTGGTTACGCCGCTGAACGACAGCTTCGTCGATTTCGACCTCCTCGCCAAAATTGACACGCGCGCCAACAAAATCCTTGGGCCTTCGGTGTATTCTGAAATGGTCTGGAACGCCCGCCAGTTACGTGCCCAGGCTGGCCTCGACCCCATCGATTGGGTTGTCGTCCGCAACCGCGTGGGCGCGCAACAGATGCACAATAAAAAGAAAATGGCTCAGGCTGTGGATGCGCTTGCCAAACGCATTGGGTTCCGCGTCGCACCTGGATTTTCCGAACGCGTTATTTTCCGCGAACTTTTCCCGCGCGGCTTAACCCTTCTCGATCTGAAAGACATTGGCATTCAAAACCTGAACCTATCCAACGTCGCTGCCCGTCAGGAATTGCGCGAGCTGGTGAAAGAGCTCCACCTGCCCGGTGTCACTGTCGACTTCTGATCCTGTTCACCGCCGAAGTGATCCTGTCGGAAACCACGCGCCCCTGACGCTTTTTGGGCTTTTCGGCGAATAATAGATCGTCCTGGCTGGCAAGGGGCTGAAAGAATAGCCCGGCCCGAAGCCCACTTAGATCGCCGACCTCGTGATCGACCGCACGGGAAACTGGTTGAGATACCTCTTTCGAACGCAATCCCGGCAAAAATCCCCACACTATCAGGGCACCACCCAGACCTATCGACATAAGCCCCAGCATTGTCAGAAACGCGATCTGACGGTCAAAATCCGGGGCCGCATATATCACATCCCGCGAAATCACATAGGGCGCGATCAACGCAACCGGCACCTCGCCAGCAATCTCAGTGACCGCTTCGTCAAATCTGGCACCGAGAATGGGCGTTTCCCAGATCATGCGATCAAATCGCGCTCCACGCACAGCGATAAGTTTCCGATCAAATCCCGAACCCAGATATGTCAATCCGTATCCATCCAGCCAATTCGGCAATGCTGGTCTTTCGGCCAGATCAAATATCAGCATGGCGACCGGTGCAACATCCTGATCCGCCGCTCCACGAGCGACAGGACGATGCGGCGTACTTACGTCGGCTTTGGCCGCAATGTTGTGTTGATACTCTAGTGCCCGAGCACGGCTACCTGCCCCCACGGCGTAAACGGGCAACATTGCAACTGATCGGCCCAGCTTGCTTTGTTCGGCATCCAGAACAACAATCTGATCGGGATCGGCCTCAACCAAAACATGCACTTCGTCCAGCAGATTGGTGTCATCAGAACCGTCGAAATTCTGAATCATGACCGGATCAGGAACATCCATCTTGGAGGCCAATAAATTGTCAGCCACTGCCTGATCGCGATGATACCCCAACACACTGGCCCCAACTATCAGCAACGCGCCCGTGGCAAGCCACAAACGCGGTGATCTAATCTTGTTGGACAATCCCAAATTCACCTGCCGACCCTTGCCTTCCCGCCTGTGCACCTCTTTTCTCGACGAAATCGGTGGCATGATCATGGCGCAATCAGGGTCTATTGTCCGCACACAAGAGACAGTGTGTTCACACCCAAGGGGCCAAAACGATCATTTCCTGTGCTATGTGTCGGCTCACGCGCAAATCAGGGCAAAGTCGTGTCAAACAACCACGCCGAAGCTATCGCTTTCGCTTTATTGTCGACGTTAGACAGGCAAACCCTTTGATCTCTCTTACGCCCCACCCATCCACCATCGACCCGCACCACATGCCCATGCAAGTAGTCCAACGCTTTTGAGGCGAAAAAACACCGCTGGACCCGCAAAGTTGATTGGCTTGCCCCACCGGCCCGCAGGACTCCTTAAAAGGATTACGCAGGCTCCTCACCGCCGCACATCACACTCGCCCTGACCCGGGCCTGCTCAAATAGCCCACCACTGAGTCAGGCGCAAAATCCGGCAACCGCACCTGCATTATTTAGATACGCAATGGTATTGCGTCCCGCTATTCTCCAAAAGCAATACCTTCGCGTCTGGGGTCGGCGCCACCGCTCAGAGTTTCCGACACCTGAATGGCGTGCAATCCCGAGTTCAGGCCGCGCAAATTGACCTTGAACCCCATGTTCGTCAGCGCATCTTCAAAAGCAGCTGCATCTGTTCCGTCCTCCAGGTCGTATGTCCCAAAACGGTTAACCAAATGCGGCATTGAGACGGCCTGTTGAACATCCATTCCCCAGTCCAAATGGGCAATGATCGCTTGCGCCACGTACCCGATAATCCGGCTCCCTCCCGGCGAGCCGATCACCAGACTGGGGGCGCCGTCCTGCAATACAATCGTCGGAGACATGGAAGAACGAGGGCGCTTCCCCGGCTCAATACGGTTCGCAATCGGAAGTCCGTCGCGTTGAGTGCGGAATGAAAAGTCCGTTAGCTCGTTGTTCAGAAGAAATCCGCGAACCATGAGGCGCGATCCAAAGCCGTTTTCGATGGTTGTCGTCATCGATAACGCGTTCCCATACTGATCAACGATCGAGATATGGGACGTTGATGGTAGCTCGAGGGACTCGTCATCGGCCCAAAGAACTGCGTGGTCCCATTCTGGAGACCCTGCCGAGACCTCGGACAACGCCATTTCGCCGCCAAGTAGGGCAGCGCGTTCATCAAGATACGCATCCGCAGTCAGCCCTTCCGCAGGCATTGGAACAAAATCACTGTCGGCCATAAAACGCCCGCGATCAGCAAACGCCAAACGCGATGCATCGCCAATAAGGCGCCACGCATCTGAACTTGTAGGGCCCATGGCCGCTAGATCGTAACGATCCAGCATCCCCAGAATCTGCCCTAGAGTAAGCGCACCCGACGAAGGCGGGCCCATGCCGCAAACCTCGCTTGCGCGGTATGTCACACAAACTGGCTCGCGTTCGACTACACTATAAATAGCAAGGTCAGTTGCGCTGAGAACACCGGGGTTACCAGCTGCTGTTCGTACGGTTGCCACGATATCGTCAGCAATCGGTCCTGTATAAAAGGCATCGCTTCCGTGCGCGGCGATCAGCCTGAGAGTATTTGCATACTCATCATTCACCAACATGTCGCCAGCCTGCAACGCCTCCCCTCCGGGGAAGAAATAGTCAGCGGTCTTCGTGAACGTCTGTAGGCGTTCGGCCCCACCGGCAACTGAGCTGGCCATGCGTTCGGATACAGTAAAACCGTCCTCGGCCAGGGAAATAGCCGCCTCAAATAGCCCGGCCCAATCGGACCGGCCCCAACGGGTATGTGCTTCTTCCATCAACATTGGCGTGCCCGGAGTCCCGACCGAGCGGCCACCGACCACAGCATCCCAGAATCCCATGGGTTCGCCGTCGGGGGTTTGGAACAATGTCGGAGTGACGTCCAATGGCGCGGTTTCGCGGCCATCCAGCGTCGTGACCTCGCCAGAATTCGCGTCGTACCAAACTAGAAATGCGCCGCCGCCCAGGCCCGATGACTGCGGCTCAACCAATCCCAAAACAGCTTGAACCGCAATCATGGCATCTGCAGCGGTGCCACCATCGCGCAAAACCGCGGCTCCGGCTTCAACTGCCAGTGGATTCGCTGCCGCGACCATCCAGTTGTCAGCAACCGTTGGCGTCCCGGCCTCTTTGGCGGCAAGAGCAGCCTGCGCCGCCTCAGAAAGTGAATCGAATTTGGATAAGCCGCTGGCAACTTCTGGAGAAACGGCATCTGCGGCTTGTTGTGCGAACGACGGTGTAAGCAAACAAGTCGCAAGTGCCGCTGATGAAAGAAGAGTGCGTATCATTTTTGGAATCCTCAATACATGCAATGCTCCAATGCTGACGTCACGGCCGCAAAATGCAACACTTATGCAATGCAATATGGAAATTGCTCGCGGCGATTGCGGTTGGATTGAGGTGCACAACCAAGACAATTTCGCGCTGTGCAATTGACCGTGATCACTCGACCAGAAATCGCCTTATGTGATCAATCAGGTGTGAAAACGCTGGTTCCGCTTCCAGCAAAATATGGTTTTTACTATTGAGAGAAACAAGGCGCGCGCCCGGATGTCCTGACGCAATGAACCTGCCAACTTGCGCGGATATTTCAGTGTCGTTACGGGCCAGAAGAACCAACGTTGGTGCTGCAACTGGTAGAACCAGTCTGATTGTTCCTGCGTAGCAACCGGAATGAAACTGGATGTGAACGATCGCCAAATCTCTGGGCTTTTTTTGCTCCAGCCGGTTTGGAAGAGCATGCTCTTCGCGACGGGTTGCACAATCGCCTGTTCATCCTTGGCGAACCGCCAACGCTGAGAGAATCCACCATAAATGACCAGTTTCTGAACTGCTGCAGGATGGCGAACGGCACAATCGATGGCAATGCAAGCACCCCGAGAAACACCGAAAAGATAGATGGACCGTTCCAACCCCAAATGAGCCACAAGGCATTCAAGATCGCGAACCAGTCTTCATACGTTGCATTATCCACGTGCCAGTCTGACGAACCAATGCCTCGTTCATCATACCGGATGAAAACTACATTCTTGTCATTGCCCAACCCGAAATCGGTTTTTGGTTCAGAAAAGCCGCGGATGAAAAGATTATGCGCATTGGCGTTTCGACCGACGGTCATCATCCCGCTTCATCGCCGATTAAACGCCCTCGCCAAATTGAATATCTGAATTACTTCCGAAACCTGATCGAAGCCCTTAAAAAGTTTGTCGATCTCTCGGCCCCCGCCGCCCCTAGCGGATTGAAACTTCAAAAACAGGCGAAGCGCCGGACGATAAAGACTGTCTTCGCCCACCAGTCGGTCAAAAATATCTCGTTCTAAAGCAGACTCTAACAGCTCTGAGAACTACCACTGATCACGCCGCGCCCCGTCGCATCCGCCGAAAAAATTTGCTGCGCGCGTCGTTTCTGTGCGAGTATCCACGGCGGAGGATCTGAATGTTCCGTCGGCAATTTACTTTCGCAGCCGGTGCCTCGCTTTTGGCAGCGCCTAGCCTTGCACTTACAGACAAGGTGCTCAAGTTCGGACTGACTCCGGTATTCCTGACCAATGACCGCGAATTATTGCAGCGTCTGGAACAGTATTTGGCGACCGCGCTCGGCGGGAAAATCGAGTTGGTCTTCAGGAAAACTTACCAGGAAATTACGTCATTGTTGATCGCCGGCGAATTGCAGGCCGCGTGGATTTGTGGCTATCCGTATTTGCGCAACGAAGACCGGCTCACCATTTTGTCGGTGCCGGTTTGGCAACGCCAACCGCTGTACCAGGCTTATATGATCGCCCGTGCCGATCGGACCATCGACGATCTTGAGGCGCTTGAAGGCGATGTGCACGCATACTCGGATCCGGATTCGAATTCCGGTTACCTGGTGACGCAATCCGAATTGATAAAGCGTGGGCACAAGCCCGCGTCTTTCTTTGAAAAGACTTTCTATACATTTGGGCACCGCAATGTTGTGCGCTCTGTCGCGGCTGGACTAAGCCATTCGGGAAGCGTGGATGGCTATGTCTGGCAGGCGATGAATGTCGCCGAGCCGGAGCTAACGATGCGCACGCAAATTGTTTGGAAAAGCGAATGGATGGGTTTTCCACCCATTGCCTGCCTGACATCCAAAAAAGAATCCGAAGCCGTTCTGGCCGTTAAGAGTGCGCTTTTGTCGATGAATGAGACGGATGATGGAAGGACCATCCTGGGTCTTTTGCAACTTGACCGGTTTATGGTGCCTTCACCCAATTTGTTCGAGCCGATCCGGAGCCGGATGGCATTGCTAGATGCAGAAAACTAGGCGATGCGTTGGACGTTCCACTATCTGCCAATAAAGATCCGCGCGCCCTTGGCGGCTGCTCTTTTACTGATCCTGGTGGGCGCGATTGCTTCACAACACGTCCTGTCACGCCTGTCCAAAACGCAAGACCAGAACTTGCAGTCTGTCGCAACGGTATTCCTGACAGGGCTTTCGGCCACGCTTGAACCCTCGGTATTGAACGAAGACATTTGGACAACGTTTGCCATCCTTGAGCAATTCAAGGGCGATGGTGCAGCCATTCCGGTCAACAACTTGGTTGTTGTTGATGCTTCGGGAATTGTGTTGGCCGCCGGTGATCCAGAGAAATACTCAAATGGTTCAGCGCTGCCCGACACGATTCAATCCGCCGGGGACGTCAACAAAGTCTCTTTGGTATTAACCGGAGAAAGTCTTTGGGTCCGTCGCGACATTAACTATCAGGGCCAGCCCATCGGGTCTGTTTATGCCGAATTTGATGTCACAAGATACCTGTCTGAAAGGTCGTCGGCGATATGGTCGTTATTCATCGGCAACGCACTTGCAACGTTACTGCTTTCTATTGCCGGGTTTTTTCTAATCCGGCGAATGCTTCGTTACGTTTCTACGATCTCAGACTACATGAAGGGCGACAACGGGCATCCTGAACCGATACCGGAAGCTCTTTTCCCTTCGGATAGAAACGAATTCCGAGAGCTTTTTGCACGATATAATCAGTTGGTAAGTGCCGAAGAACAACGGCGCCAGGCCATGACGCGCTTGTCCGAGCAGGCACGTCTGGTCAGCCTTGGTCGACTGTCATCAACGCTTGCACACGAAATCAACAACCCCCTCGGCGGTCTGTTGAATGCGGTAGACACGGCGAAACGCTATCAAGACAGCCCCGAGGCGCTTGGCAAATCGCTTGAGCTTATTGAACGGGGGCTAAGAACAATCGCTGACGTCGCGCGCGGAACTCTTGACTTTTATCGCACTGATCGGCGCGCAGTTGCGCTCTCAACAAGTGATTTCGAAGACATCGCCCTGCTGCTCGAACCCGAACTAAGAAAAAAGTCTCAAAAACTGGTCAGACATATTGGCGCCACTGACCCGGTACTGGCAGATTTTTCAAACGGCCTCGTCCGGCAAATTGTGCTAAACCTGCTGCTGAATGCGTCGGCTGCCACACCTGAAAATGGAACGTTGCATCTAAACGTCACCGAAGATCCCTCCGGTTGCTTGATCATCCGCATTGCCGACGAAGGGCCAGGGTTGCCAGCGGATTCCAGAGACATTCTGCTGTCTGAAACCCCCCTCAATCCGGGAGCCGGGCTTGGTCTGCGGCTGGTGCGTGATCTTGTTGGTGAATTGCAGGGCGAGATCGACATTCTGACGCATGAAAATGGCGGCACCGAGATTGTCATTCGATTGCAGCCAGACTCTGAGCATGGATACGCCGCATGAAATTCGAAGGTCGCCATATTGCCCTGGTTGAGGACGATGAAATCATGGGCGGCTCTTTGGTTCACCGGTTGGAGCTGGAAGGCGCGCGAATTAGTTGGCTGAAAACCCATGCTGTCGCGCTGGGAGCAATCAGAACGCCCTACAGATCCTTTGACGCCGTTGTGTCCGACATAAAACTACCAGATGGGGATGGAGGGGATCTGTATCAGACACTTTGCGACCACGGGAACCCGCCGCCGTTCCTGTTCATTACGGGGCATGGCGAAGTTGAACAGGCTGTGAAATTAATGCGCAGTGGTGCGTCAGATTACTTTGTGAAACCGTTCGAGATGGACGTGTTTCTGGACCGACTAGCACAAATTTTACCATCGAGACTTGATAACAAAACAACTGCAAACGTTGGAGTTTCCGATGTTGCCAGACATGTTGAAACAGAAGTTGCTCGCGCTGCAGCTTTGGATCTGCCCGTGTTGATAAAGGGTGAACTGGGAACCGGAAAAGGGCTTCTTGCCGAGGCCATTCACTATCAGTCGGCTCGAAAATCTGCCGAATACCAAAAACTTGATTTTGCCCGTATCCCGGAAGAGAAACATGCGACAGTTCTGACTGAGATGCTCGAAAAGGACACGAGCGGTACGCTTTTGCTGTCCGTTGTGTCAAGTGCCAGTGCAAACGCGCAGGCTCATCTTCTCAACACGCTGGATGCCGGCAAATTGCCGATGAGGATCATCGCATCCGCGCGCGAAGTCTCAAGTAATACCGATCAAGGGGCCGATCTGCGAATGGACCTGTCACTAAGGCTGAGCGCTTTCGAGATCCGCATACCACCGCTTCGCGAACGCCCTGAAGACGCTGTATGGTTGCTACACAGGTTTTTTGATCACGCAAACGCACTCGAAGGAATGCGTCTGGATGGCATCAGCGCGCAATGCTTCGACGCGGTGCAAACCCATCCTTTGCCCGGAAATGGAGCCGAGTTGAAGGCCCGGGTTAAGCGTGCCGTCGCCTTATCACAGAGCAGAATTCTCATGAGTTCTGATTTGTTTCCGGAACTGGCGGAAAAACATCTTTCGGACGTTCGGCAAGAAACTGTCATAAGGCCGCTGGCCAGCACACGCGCAGAAGCTGAGAAAACCGAAATTCAGCGCGCTCTGGCGGCTGCGGACGGGCACGTCAGCGAGGCTGCGAAGATGCTGAATATCTCCCGCACGACTCTTTGGGAGAAAATGCAACGATACAAGCTGTGATCAATGTTTGGATTTCCGAACATCACGCTGCGCCGTCGTTCGTAAATCCGAACATCCAGTTTTAATTATTCATTAACAATGAGTTGTTTCTGCTTTGCAGCCAAGTTTCGGCGGCGTTGACGCCCCCGATCCGGGCTAACCTATGGCCAAGTCAATAGGAGGAGACTTCTCATGAAATGCAACAAACTTGTCGACGTTGGCCGTCGCCAGTTCTTAAGCGGCGGTGCGGCTGCAACAGCGGGTGCGGCTGCGTTGGCCGTCTCCGGGACCGAAGCAAAAGCGGCATCCGCAGGTGCGCGTCTCGATTACCCATCTAATCGACTTGCAAACGTTGCCGACCTTGCCGTCAACGAACCCATGGACATCGCCTATCCAGATGATGACAGCCCCGGCATTTTGATCAAGCTCGGTTCGGCTGTCGAGGGCGGAGCTGGCCCGGACAGAGACATTGTCGCCTATTCGGTTCTGTGCCCACATAAAGGGTGGTGGCTCCAGTATAATCCCGGCGACAAGACGCTCAATTGCCCGGGTCACTTCTCGCGCTTTGATTGCGAAGCAGGCGGCCAGCAGACCTGGGGACATGCAACGCAAAACCTACCACAATTTCTACTTCCGCATAGACGCCAGCGGCGACATCCACGCCGAGGGCGTGGACGAGCTTATTTACGGCCGTCTCAGCAACGTGCTCTGAGGGAGGGACACATGGCTTACAAACGTCAAATCGACCGTCTGCCGATCATTCCAGCAGACGCCAAAGAACAAAACGTAACATGCCACTATTGCATCGTTGGGTGCGGCTACAAAGCCTACACCTGGCCGATCAACAAGCAGGGAACAAACACGGACAATATTTTCGGTGTTGACCTTGGTGAGCAACAGTCGATGGATACTGATGCGTGGTATGCGCCATCAATGTACAATATCGTTCAGCAAGACGGCGAAGATGTCCATTTGGTCATCAAACCGGATTCCGATTGTGTGGTGAACTCTGGCCTGGGCTCTGTCCGCGGTGCTCGGATGGCCGAAAACCGTCGCTCAGACGTAACTGGAACGCAGCAACAACGGCTGACCGATCCGATGGTCTGGCGTTACGGAACTTACCAGCCAACGAGCTGGGACGATGCACTGGATCTGGTTGCCCGTGTCACCGCACGGTTCATCGAAAAGGATAACGAAGACAACCTTTATGTCTCGATGTTTGACCATGGCGGTTCGGCGGGCGGTTACGAAAACACCTGGGGAACCGGCAAGCTCTATTTTGGCTCAATGAAGGTCAAAAACTGCCGCATCCACAATCGTCCGGCCTATAACTCAGAGGTACACTCGACCCGCGATATGGGCGTCGGCGAACTCAACTACGCCTACGAAGACTACGGTCTGACCGATACTATCATGCTGGTCGGCGCCAACCCGTTGGAAACTCAAACTAATCTGTTCCTGAACCATATGGTTCCCGGCATGCAGAACGGCGCGAAAGTGGTTATCATCGATCCGCGCCGCACAGTCACTGCCAACGCCTGCGAGATGCAAGCCGGTGCAGACAACGTGCTGCACCTGTCAATCAATTCCGGCACCGATCTGGCACTGTTCAATGCACTGTTTACCCATATTGCCGATCAGGGTTGGGTCGATAGCGATTTCATCGCGGCGTCCACGTTCCAGAACGGTGAGGCTGTGCCTGAAAGCGGCACGCACCCTTGCGCACTTGGCTCGTTTGATATGGCACGTGAAGCGCTTCGCTTGTCCCCCGCCGAGGCTGCCGACATCTGCGGCGTTCCAGCAGCGGACATCGTAAAAGCGGCAGAGTGGATCGCCAAACCAAATGACGATGGTAGCCGCCGGAAATGCGTAACGGCCTATGAGAAAGGTATCATCTGGGGCAACGACAATTATCGCACTGTCGGCGCGCTGGTGAACCTTGGTCTTGCGACGGGCAATATCGGCCGCGAAGGCGGCGGCGTCTGCCGTCTGGGCGGCCACCAAGAAGGGTACTTCCGTCCGCCAGAAGGCGATTTCGTCGGACGCCCCGCAGCATATCTGGATGACCTCATCATCAATGGCGGCGGCAAGGTCCACCATGTCTGGGCCTGCGATCACTATAAGACAACGCTCAATGCGACGACCTTCAAAGCCGCATATAACAAGCGGACGAATATGGTGAAAGAAGCCATGGACGCCGCTGCCGGCAAGTCACGCGAAGAGGTGGTTGACGCAATTGTCGCCGCCATTGACGCCGGAGGCTTGTTCTCGGTAAATGTGGACATCATCCACAGTCAGATCGGACAGGCAGCGCATGTGGTGCTTCCAGCGGTTGAATCCGGCGAAATGAATCTGACTTCCATGAACGGAGAGCGGCGTTTGCGGCTGACCGAAAAATACATGGACGGTCCGGGTTCGGCGATGCCAGACTGTTTGATTGCCGCGCGAATGGCCAATCATCTGGAACGCGTTCTGGGCGAAATGGGCAGCTCAGATTATGCGGCTCAGTTCCAGGGTTATGACTGGGAAACCGAAGAAGATGCATTCATGGATGGGTATAATCAGGGCAACCCGGATGTAACCTATGATCGCCTTCGGGCCATGGGCACAAACGGGGTCCAAGAACCGGTGACCGGCTATGATAACGGTCAACTCGTCGGCACGGCGCGCTTGTATACAGACGGCGTATTCAATCGCCATGGGCGCGATGATGGAAAAGCCCTGTTTGCCGCCAGCACCTGGCGCGGTCTTCAAGCGCCAGGCAAACAAGCGCAGAAGGATAAGTTTGCTTTCCTCATCAACAATGGTCGGTCAAATATTCACTGGCAGAACTGGTTTCTGGATCAGGACAACGAGTTCGTGGCGGACAGATACCCCTATCCGTTCATCGAAATGCACCCCGATGACATGGCATCCGTCGGAGCCGGGGCGGGCGATCTCGTTGAAATATTCAACGATAACGGCGCGACCCAGGCGATGGCATATCCGACCCCTTCCGCAAAACGAGGAGAGACCTTCATGCTCTTTGCTTCGCCCAAGGGTGCGCAGGGTAACGTCATCAACAGCGGCACGAACGAATTAATCCTGCCGAACTACAAACAAACATGGGCCAATATTCGCAAATTGGCTGATGCACCCGCAGCCGTGAGCCACCTGTCATTCAAATCGAAAGAGTTCGATTTGGGCTGACCACCATTCACGGTTTCGGACAAGCGCCCGGCGATTTTCGCCGGGCGCTTTCGTTACTCGCTTGCAAAAAGCGAGTAGGATGAGAGGACAAAATAAGCGAGCATCATTCGACGCCGGTGCATCAGGGCGCACCATAAGCATACACGATGCTGAATCCGCCGCGCTCGCGATTGCCTGGCCAGTCGTGACATCTGACACCGTTTGCCCGGAGCAGGTTAACGGCAGAATTCTGGTTGAAAATATCGCGGCATCGATCAGCCTGCCGCCATTCGGGTACTCAGCAATGGTCGGTTAGTCGAAAGACTGACGCACTTAACGAGCTGCTGTCCTCATTTCCGATTTAGGCGTTCGGCACAAGTCCGTTTGTAAGAACAGCTGTTGTGAGATGCTGTGTTCCGGCTAGAATGACCGATGCTCCGGAATTTGCGTTGACGACCGTCATGATCGCGCGCTCACCAGCAGGGGATTTCATACACCTTGCGAACTGCCCTGCCATACCCTCGGGGACACTTTTGGGTGCGCAAAGAAGTGTAGATGCGGGGTCTTCGTGCTGGCGAGATGACAAAGGCAAAGTGGCTAGGTCTGAGCCGCTATGCGTTACTGTATGCAGGTCAGCACAAAGAGCTAACGCGACAGACAAATACGCCCGAGACCGGTCCGATAATGCGAACAAAGTGATTCATCTGAGGCAGAGAATGTAGAGAACGTGACCGTAACGAAGATCATCCATCCACAATCAAACATCAAACGCGGATCGGCTAAGTCATTGAAAAATGGCGCGCTGGGAAGGATTCGAACCCTCGACCCCCTGATTCGTAGTCAGGTACTCTATCCAACTGAGCTACCAGCGCACGGGCTTGGCATCTAAAGCCGGACGCCCCGCTTTGCAAGAGCGATTTTACTCGGCAGCCTGATCTTCTGTGACCACGCTTTTCGGCAACTCAATGGCAAAGGTCGTTCCCGCCTCGCCCGTCTCGCGCAGCATCAATGAACCACCGTGACCACGCACCAGTTCGGCAGCAATCGCCAGCCCCAACCCCGAGCCTCCTTTGCGCGCACCACCCTGAAACGGTGTAAACAAATGCTCCTGTGCCTTTGGCGGCAGACCAGGGCCCGTGTCTGAAACCTTAACCGTCCACTGACGCGCAGTTTCCTCGGCCGCCACCCGAATCTCTCCAGATTTGCCAGCGGTCTCCAAAGCCTGTCGCGCATTGCGCACCAGATTGGACAAGACACGATACAACTGCTCAGGATCAGCACGCACGATCATGCCTGCCGGCACCTCATCTTCGAACCGGATATCACCGGTCGCAGCCAGACGCTCACCTTCAATGGCATCTTGAACAATCGATGCCAAAGGTATGCGATCCAACGCCGGGGGCGGTTCTTCGGCCTTGCCAAACGCCAGTGTGCTCTCACACAGATTCACGGCTCGCCCGATCGAGTTCATCAGCTTCGGCGCCATCCGCGCCACGACCGGATCTTCACTGCGCTCCAACCGGTCGGCAAACAGCTGCGCCGTGGTAAGTATGTTGCGCAAATCGTGGCTGACTTTGGCAACTGCCCCGCCCAGCGATGCCAGCCTTTCGCGCTGACGCAGAACACTCGTCAACTCGGTCTGCATCGACTTCAAGGCGTTCTCGGCATCGCTCAACTCGGTGACCGAAGCCGTCGGTTGGATGATCCGCCGCGCGTCTTCCGGCGCTGCGGCATAGCTTTTCATCGCCGACACGACCCCCTTGATCGGGCGCACCAGAAATTGACGCACCGCAAAGAACAACAGCGTCGCCGTGAAGATCGAGATCACCGCCGACAACAGCAAAATCCGCACTCCATAGTCGATCATCGCTTCGCGAAGCGGCCCGGTCGGCATGGTGATTTCTATCAACTGGCCTGCGTCCCGCGTCGGGTTTCCGATCACCCGCACCACCTGATCTTCGGTTTCGATTAACCGGCGCGACGCATCCATGATCAAGGTCGTCGCGGGGGCATCCCTTAAATCAAATGTCGCAACAATCGGCGATGGGATCTCGGACGACAGCATAAGCTGGCTGACCTCATCGCGACGTAAGACAACGTTATAAACCCCGGCATTCTCCAAAAGCTCTTTCTCAAGCTCGTCATCAATCATGTCGTTGGCCAGCAATGCCAGCGACGCAATCTGCGACCGCTCAAGGCGGTTCATCATGTAATCTTCGCGAAACCGCGCAATGGACGGGACGAAGATAAATACCTCCGCCAGCATCACAAACAGAATCGTGAGTGCCAAAAACCGTCCAGATAACGTGTTCAGAAACATACCGCCTCGTTTCTCAGGGCGTTAAGGCAGGTAACGCTGCACGAACCCGACAACCCTTTTCACCGTAGGGTTATCAAAGAGTTTGGGCGAGAAATAGGCCCCAGCGGCGCGCTTGTTCACTTCACCCAGCGTCGGATAGGGCGCAACCATTGCTGCAACTGCTCCCATTTTAAGCCCGTTGGCGATAGCTAACGCCCAGACACCGATCAATTCACCGGCCTGTGCACCCACAATCGTGGCGCCAATTGGCTTGCCCTTCAGCACCATCACCTTGATGAAACCGGCAGTTTTGCCCTCGGCAATTGCGCGATCATTCTCGTCGTAGTCAAAACGTACAACCGTGAGCGCCTCGCCGTGCCGTTTCTTCGCTTCGGCTTCGGTCAAACCGACCTGTGCCAATTCCGGATCGGTATAGGTCACCCAGGGGATATGGCTGTATTTCGCTTTTGACGGCAACCCAAACAGCATGGACCGGATGACAACACCGGCATGGTAACCCGCGACATGAGTAAACTGCAGACCGCCAGCCGCATCGCCGACGGCGTAAACCTTGCGGTTAGAGATGCTGCGCAAATCCGCGCCAACTTTCACAGCCCGATCATGGTCAACATTACCCGCCTTCAGGTCCAGCTTGTCGATATTCACTTTGCGACCAACGGCCATCAGCACATGACTTCCCGAAAATGACCCGTTCGAGGTTTGAACTGTTATGACGCCATCGGCTTCACTGATACTCTCAGCCATGGCATCTTCGACAATTTCGACGCCCTCGGCTCGCATATGGTCCAAAACCACCGCAGCAGCATCGGGATCATCCCTATGCAATGCCTTCAGGCCTTCGATAACGGTCACCTTCGAGCCAAGCCGAATATGCGCCTGCGCCATTTCCATTCCAATGGGGCCGCCGCCGATCACCAGCAAATGGTCCGGCTTCTCGCGCAGTTCAAAGATGTCTTCGTTGGTGTAGTGGGTCACGTCTTCAAGGCCCGGAATTGGAGGCACAAACGGCCCCGACCCGGTCGCGATCACAATCCGCCGCGCCGTAATCACCGTATCGCCCGCCTGAACTTCCGTCGGGCTGATGAACTTTCCGAACTCGCGAATGACATGCACCCCAAGCCCCTCGAACCGCTCCTGGCTGTCCACCGGCTCAATCGTCTCAATGACCTTATGAACATGGTCCTTGGCAGCCGAGTAGTTCACCTCTGGCATCACCGGTGTAACCCCGTATTTCTCGCCAGTTTTCATCGCATGGGCTTGTTTCCCAGCCGCAATCAACGCCTTTGACGGAACACAGCCAAAGTTCAGGCAATCACCGCCCATCTTGTGGCCTTCCAGCAAAACCACCTTCGCGCCAATTTGCACGGCCCCGGCCGCGATGCTCAGCCCACCCGAGCCCGCACCGATAATCAGAACGTCTGTCTTGATACGATCCATGATCCTACAGCCCCTTCTTGCCGCGCACGGCCTTCAACAAGATCGGCAGAGCAGCCAGCGCACTCAACCCAAGGATTGGCAACAAAATCTGCGGCTCAAAGATAATGCCCAGGTTCGGCGTCTCACCACGGGCAAACACCTCACCCAAACCGGCCCCGACGGAAGTATAAACCACCGCCCCCGGAATAATCCCTAGGAACGTCGAGATCACAAATCGATGCAATGGCACTTCCAGAAACGACGGCACAAGGTTGGCAACAAAGAACGGCACCGCTGGCACCAGCCGGATCAGAAACAGCATCGACCATTGGTTCTCGTCGATCCCCTCCTTGATCTTCTTCACCGCCCCGTCCGAGGCTTCCAGCTTCGCGCCCAACTTCTCGCCAAAGCCCCAGCGCGCCGCCAGAAAGATCGCCGTCGCCCCTATCGTGGCCGCCGTCACATTGAACAAGGCGCCCGGAAAGGTCGTGAACAAAAAGCCACCGGTCAGCGTCGCAATCGTCGCCCCCGGCAAGGAAAACCCAACAATCACGACATAAGCCGCAATAAACGCCAGCACCGTCAGCAGATAATTGGCATCGCGGAAAGCAATCAACGCTTCGCGGTTGGCAGCCAACGCGTCAAAGCTCAGGTAATCGCGTAATGTAAACGCCCCGATCACTGCAACGATGAGGATAATCAACAAGGGCAGCCGCCGGGCCAAACCTTCTTTCGGTGCGCGAATTTCTGTCATATCGGCCATTCCAATCACTTTCCGGCTGTGGTCACTGTCCTGCCAGAAGATGCGCCCCCGTTGGGTGAATTATCAGGGAGATCACGCTCGGTTGATGTCTGGTGATCATTCCCGACCCAAATCCGGGCCATTCCTGCACGAGTGTAACAATTGCCGCGCCTTTTCGCGTCGATTGTTGCAATTCAGTGGCTCACCGGCGTTGACTTGGTCATCTGATGCCCTTAGAGACCGGGCTTCGAAACGATTTGGCCCCGAATCCAACGGGATTTCTGGCCCACGACCCGGAGAAAAGCGATGAAGCGCACCTTTCAACCATCGAACCTGGTCCGCAAGCGGCGCCACGGCTTCCGCGCGCGCATGGCAACCAAAGCTGGCCGCAAGATCCTGAACGCACGGCGCGCACAGGGCCGGAAAAAGCTGAGCGCCTGATTGCAAGTGACTTAGTCGACGGGAACCGCCGCGGGCAACCGACGGCGGTTTTGTCGTTTCTGGGGATTGGCAAATGATACTGAACGGCCTCACCATCCTGTCAAAACGCAGCGACTTCCTGAAAGCCGCCCGCGCAGAACGTATCTCCACACCCGCCTTCACCCTGCAATACCGCCAGCGAGACCCGGACGACGCAACCGGCATCCGCGTCGGGTTTACCTGCTCCAAGAAAGTCGGCAACGCCGTCGCCCGCAATCGCGCCAAGCGGCGATTGCGCGAGGCTGCGCGCCTCACCCTGCCCGCACACGCACAATCCGGATTTGACTATGTCCTGATCGGCCGCAAAGACACCACCGCAGACCGCCTGTTCAAGGACCTCTGTACCGATCTGCAAAACGCGCTTGCCAAGGCCCACAACTGATGTCGCCTTTCGCGCATATCATTGCCTTACCCGTGCGGGCTTATCGGCTGATCTTCAGCCCCTGGGTCGGGTTCAATTGCCGCTATCACCCCACTTGTTCAGCCTACGCGTTGGAAGCTTTGGAAAAACACGGCGCTATCAAAGGCAGCTGGCTGGCAGCAAAACGCATCGGGCGGTGCCACCCATGGGGCGGCACGGGCATCGATAACGTGCCAAATAAGAAAGACGACTAGCTGCCTAGAATGGCCCGCACATACCCTTGGGTTTCGCGATAGGGCGGCACACCCCCAAAACGTTCAACCGCCTCCGGCCCGGCATTATAGGCCGCAAGCGCCAGTCTCCACGTCCCAAATCGACGGAATTGTTCGGCCAGATAACGCGCACCGCCTTCCAGGTTCTGCGAAGGATCACTTGGATCAACCCGCAAACTCTGCGCTGTGGCTGGCATCAACTGCGCCAGACCCAACGCGCCTTTTGGCGACTTTGCGCGCGGGTTCCAGCCGCTTTCCTGCTGCACCAGCCGCAAGAATAAATCCGGCGGCACGTCATGACGTGCCGCTGCCGCGCGGGCCAATTGCAAAAACTCGCCCCGATAGGTGCCATCATATTGCGGCACACTTCCCGGCGCGCCCGGCACCAGAATATCGCGTGGCTGCAGGCGAACGGAACTAGAGTATTGTTCGGCCGCGCGACCATCAAGAATTTCGGTCTGTGCCGAGAACAGCGACTTGCGCGCCTTCGAGGCGGCATCAGCCGCCAGGGCAGATCCGCTCGAGGCTACAACAAGCGCAAGTGCCGCACCGCCTAAACGGCACAATTTTCTGTCCCCCAACAAAGCCATCAGAAGAGACTATGTATTTTTTCCCCGAAATTCCAGTCAGGAGCGATTCATCCCCTGTAAACCATGTTGCGACAGGTATAGGTTCCCTGAAACAACATGGAATCGGCGGGAGGCAAGCATGGCAGGTTCGGTAAATAAGGTGATCCTGGTGGGCAACCTGGGGCGTGACCCCGAAGTGCGTACATTCCAGAACGGCGGCAAAGTCTGCAACCTGCGGATTGCCACATCTGAACGTTGGAAAGACCGTAGTTCAGGCGAGCAACGTGAACGCACAGAGTGGCACAGCGTGGCGATTTTCTCTGAACCGCTGGCCCGCACTGCCGAGCAATATCTGCGTAAAGGCTCAAAAGTGTATCTTGAGGGCCAGTTGGAAACGCGCAAATGGCAGGACCAGTCCGGCCAGGACCGCTATTCCACTGAAGTCGTGCTGCGACCTTACAATTCGACCATGGTCATGCTGGATGGTCGCTCTGGCGGCGGCGGTGATGGCGAAGGCGGCGGATACGGCGGCGATGATCGCGGTTATGGCGGTGGTGGCGATTTCGGTGGCAGCAGTGGTGGGTCGCGCAGCCCGGCCCCGGCCAACAACGATCTGGACGACGAGATTCCATTTTAAGTTTCCCGGACTGACGTCCGCGACCCAAGGGGGGCTTTGCCCCCCAGACCCCCCAAAGTATTTTTGAACAAGAGAAGTTCAGCTGCGCAGCGCGCAGTGCTGGGAATGATGGTCATGAATATTATTGGCCCAAAAATATCCTCGCCGAAGGCAGCGGGCACCTGCCCGCTTTTCCGATTTCGTATCGAAATCCGCATTCCTCAAAGAAGAACGAAATCAAAACGAACCGTTCGGGTCCACCGACGCAATACCGACGTCATACCGACGCGTTACAGGCAGGGTACTTTAGCGCGTTTCTAACGCCTCAGTCAGCGTATCTTTGACGACATCAGCGGGCACCTCACTGGTGACAAAAGCCTCGCCAATGCCGCGCGCCATGACAAACCGCAGGGTTCCGTCTACGACTTTTTTGTCTTGTCCCATCAGATCGATCAGGGAATCGGCACCGGGCAATTGCCCTTCAATATCAGACAGATCCGTCTTCATGCCCATAGTTTTCAGATGCGCCCGCACCCGGCTTGGGTCCTCCTGCGAACAAAAACCTGCCCGCGCCGACACCTCAAACGACAGCGCACAGCCAATTGCGACACCTTCCCCATGCAGCAGACGGTCCGAATACCCCGTTGCCGCTTCCAGCGCATGACAGAACGTATGTCCCAGGTTAAGCAACGCCCGGTCCCCCTGCTCGGTCTCGTCGCGCACCACGATATCGGCTTTCATCTGCACGGATATGCGCACGGCTTCCGCACTTAAATCCTTGTCGCCATTCAGCAATTCAGGCCCATTCTGCTCCAGCCAGGCAAAGAAATCCGCGTTGCCAAGCAGACCGTATTTCACGATTTCACCATAGCCGGCCAAAAAATCGCGTGGATTTAACGTATCCAGAGCGTCGATATCAGCCAGTACCAGTGAGGGTTGATGAAACGCGCCGATCAGGTTCTTGCCCGCTGTCGAATTGATGCCCGTCTTTCCACCCACAGAGCTATCGACCTGCGCCAGAAGCGATGTCGGTATTTGAACGAACCGCACCCCACGCCGCAAGATCGCCGCAGCAAACCCAACCAGATCACCAATGACGCCGCCGCCCAGCGCTATGACAACATCACTGCGCTCGACCCGCTCTGACAGCAACCATTCGGTTGCGCGGGTCAATCCATCCCAGCCCTTTGTTTTTTCACCAGCGGGCAGCACAAGGACTGCACAGGTAATGCCAACCGCTTCCAGGCCCGACCTCAACGATTCCAGGTGCAATTTGGCGACATTTTCTTCCGTAATTACAGCAACATGCTTGCGGCGAAGTAACGGCGCGACTGTCGCACCTGCGCGTTCCAACAAACCCTCGCCAATTCGGACATCATAGGCTCGCTCACCCAGGGGAACGTGCACAATAGTATCGCTCATTCCAGCTCCTCCAACACATCGGGGCGCTCCAATAATCGCTTCAAAACCCGGTCGGTCATTTGCTCTATCGAGTAATCAGGATGCGCATCCACAGCAATATCCGCCTTGGCATATTCAGGAACCCGCTGATCGTACAATGCAGCCAGACTGGCCCGGGGATTATCGGTAAGCAGCAATGGTCGAGTTTTCTTGTGTCGCACGCGCTGCCAGAGAAGTTCCAAATCTGCGCGGAGCCACACCGCAATACCATACTGCGAAATCGTGGCGCGGTTCCCTTCAAAAAGATAGGCTCCGCCACCCGTGGACAAAATGCCCTGTTCCGTCATCAACAACCTTTGAATAACCTGGCTTTCTTTCAGCCTGAAAAACGCCTCGCCATCACGTTCGAATATCTCAGCAATCGACATGCTCGAAGCGGCAATAATCTCGGCATCGCTATCAAGAAACGGCACATCCAACTGGCGCGCCAAAGCAATCCCGATGGCGGATTTTCCGGCCCCCATCATGCCCACAAGAGCGACAGTTTTTTTCAGCCGGAATGGCAAAACGGCAGCGTCCCGCTTATCTTTTCTAACATTGGTCCTGAATGGCGTGATCTTGCTGGAAAGACCAGTTATAAAATCGCCGAAGAACCGCACAATGCGGCAGTGGCTCTTATTGTAAGGGCCCGAGGCAGAAGGGTTTATTGGATGCTTAGGCTTTTGAAGCTCTTGTTCATTCTCGCGGTGCTGATAGCCGCGACAGTATTGGGGTATGCGTATCTGGGCGATTTGCGTCCCGATCAGCAGGATGTGAGCACTCCCGTTGAACTGGATGCAAATTAACCGCACGGCGCTTTCGGCGCTGTCACTTATTCTGGTGAGTTCATTTGCAAGCGGCCAATCGGCGGCAGACGAAAATGGTGCGCCGTTGTCGGCAATAGACTGGCTGTCGGATTCCATTTCGATCCCAGCGGCAACACCCAAAACAAAAGATGATATCCCTGCCGCAACTCATGTACCCGAAGTCATGGTCGCTCCTCTGGATGTACCGGTTGTCGATCGTTTCGGGTTGATCGATGCTCGCAATCTTGGTCTTCCGGCGAACCTTTGGGGCGGCAGTGCTGCCGGTGATCTGGCGACGCTTATTCACGCCATCCCTCCGGTCGAACAACCCAGCCTTCGCCATTTCCTTGCGTCATTACTTTTGGCCCGGCTTGATCCCCCTATTGATGCGATTGCCGATGACAGCTTGTTTCTGGCACGTCTCGATAAACTCCTTGATCTTGCTCAACTGGACGCGGCCCATAATCTGATCCAACAGGCGGGCGCACCTGAACCCAAACGATTTCGCCGGCAATTCGATATTGCACTACTCACAAGTACCGAAACCGAAGCCTGCCGAACCATCGAAACCACACCGGACTTATCGCCAACTTTTCCAGTGCGCATCTTCTGTCTTGCTCGAAACGGCGAGTTTGACGTAGCTGCACTTACTTTGGGCACCGCCGAGGCTTTGGGGATACTTTCGGAAGAAGAAGACCAGTTGTTACTGCACTTTTTAGACCCGGATCTGTTCGAAGACGATCCGATACCGCCCCCGCCGGCTCAGATATCTCCCCTTATGTTTCGTTTATACGAAGCTATTGGCGAGCGACCCACGACCGAAACGTTGCCAGTCGCTTTTGCCGCAGCGGATCTGGGGCAGACGGTAGGGTGGAAAGCGCGCTTGCGTGCTGCTGAAAGGCTGGCCTCGGTCGGAGCCTTAGCACCAGACCGCTTCAGGACCATCTTCACGGAAAGAAAACCGGCGGCATCCGGCGGCGTTTGGACGCGGGTCGCGGCCATTCAAGCGCTTGAACGAGCAATCCAAAAGAATGACAGCAATCGGATTATCGAAACACTCCCGCCCGCTTGGGATGCAGCAGTTAGTGGTGGATATGCACCGTCGTTGGCCTCCTGGTTTCTGGATGTCGCAAAATCGGCTGAAATCGAAACCCCTGCTCATCACGCACTTTTCGAGATTGCGGTAACCGGAGATGATCCAGATTTCGCGGCGCAGCTTGCCGCATCATCCATAGAAGACCAAACCGTTCTTGCTGTGCTTCGTGGTCGCCCGTTTGACATGCGTTCAACAACGCCTTTGGCTCAGGCGATCCGGCAAAGCCTGTCTGGGCTTCCTCCGGGCGAAACCTATCGAAGTTTCATGGATCAGGGACGCAATGGCGAGGCCTTACTGCTGGCAATAACTGCGCTGGCCGATGGGGTCGAAAGCGATCCGAATTCCATTCGCGATGCCCTGTCTTTTCTGAATGCGTTCGGACTTCAGGACTTGGCGCGTCGAACCGCCGTCGAGCTACTGTTAGAGGATTCGCGAATTTGACAGACAACCAGCGCATATCGACGTTTCTCGAGGCACAGGCCGCCGAGCTTGACGCCTCGGAAAACACGCTTCTGGCCTATGCCCGCGACCTAAAGGATTTTGCGGAATGGCGGACTAAGAACCATGGCGACATCCTAGGTGCCAGCCAGTCCGACATCGAAAGCTACTTGCTGTCTCTTGATGACGCCGGACTGGCACAGTCCACAAGGGCACGCCGCTTATCCGCAATTCGCCAGTTTTTTCGGTTCGCCTATGAAGAGGGTTGGCGCTCGGACAATCCCGCAATCAGACTAAAAGGCCCGCAGCGCGCAAAGCGTCTACCAAAGACATTGTCAGAATCAGAAGTGGACGCGCTATTGAACGCCGCCCGCACCCAAGGACGCGAATCGGATCTGGCGCGTAACACTTGTTTAATGGAATTACTTTATGCCACTGGAATGCGCGTAACCGAATTGGTTTCGTTGCCCGTTTCGGCGGCACGGGGCAATCCGAACATGCTATTGGTGCGCGGCAAAGGTGGAAAAGAACGGATGGTGCCCCTGTCGGGACCAGCGCGCGACGCAATTTCCCATTGGTTAATAAAGCGAGATCGAGACGAGGACTTCGCGCATAGTGAGAAAGGCGCTCCGCTTTCCAAGTTTCTTTTCCCGTCGCGAGGAAAATCGGGGCACCTAACCCGCCATCGATTCTATCTGCTGATCAAAGAATTTGCGGTCAAGGCAGGCATTTCACCCGACAAGGTCACGCCACACACATTGCGTCATGCTTTCGCAACCCACCTTTTGGCCCATGGTGCCGATCTTCGGGTTATCCAGACATTGCTTGGGCACGCCGACGTCGGAACGACAGAAATCTACACCCATGTTCTGGAAGAACGCTTGCGTGATCTGGTCATGGATCACCACCCGCTGGCCGACTCCTGACGCCGCAATCCCGGTGGAAGAACATCCTCGCTGGGCCAAATCCCACTCGTGATCGCTTCATGATACCCTTGGGTTAACCCTGCCAACTCCATAGCGCGACGGGCACCTTCAGCATCATAATTCAGACGTTCGAACACGACCTCGCCGTCAGTAAGCACAGCGTATCGCGTGGCTTGCCGTCCGTCGTGAGGTGGCAAGCCAATTGCTCCGGCATTGATCCAATGATGCTTGCCAATGTTTCGCTGAAACGCCATCCCCGAATGACCCGCCACAACACTATCAACTGACCCAATCACGCGCTCAAGTTGTTCTATTTCCTCAATAAAATATGACTCCTCCGAGTTGGACCACAAGAAGCGATTGACGGCAGTCACGCCACCGTGGATCACCGCGTACCGCCTTTGACCCTGCACAAAGACCCCAATGTCAGGCAGCCCCGCCATCCAGTCCAAATCGCTATGCTCCATTCGCGAAGCCGTATAGGGATACCAGCCCCGTGACAGCAGATCACAGGCGCTATCCGCTCCAAATCCGCAGCCGCAATCGTCGGCCCCCTCAGCCAACTGGCGTTCACAGTTCCCAGCAACAACCGACACCCCTGCCGAACGGATCGCCCGGACCGTTCCAACAGGGTCCGCAGCGTAGGCAACGACATCTCCTGTGCAGATCGCCGGTCGGCCGTCCAATGCTTCCAAAAACGCCTCTGCAGCCTGTCGATTCGAATACGGACCGCCAAAAAGCACCACAGGACCCTCAAAGTATCCGAAATCATTCACTTTCACTGCGTGTCTTCCCTTGATTGCAGCCGCCATGACCCCCATAACATGACAAAGCTCATGTTTGACACGCGCGATGGACCCCTCCTCACAACTGCTTGATACCGCGTTCTGGATTGTATCCGGGGCAATTATTGGACTTCTGGTCCTGTCCGCCTTCTTTTCCGGCTCGGAAACGGCGCTGACGGCGGCGTCGCGCGGCAAGCTCAAAGCCAAGGCCGAAAAGGGCTCGAAAGGTGCCGAGCGTGCGCTGGCAATAACTGAAGACAGTGAACGCCTCATCGGCGCCGTCTTGCTGGGCAATAACCTCGTTAATATTCTGGCCGCCTCTTTGGCCACTGCCCTGTTCACCCGGGTTTTTGGTGAAAGCGGCGTGGCCCTCGCTACGTTGGTCATGACCGCGCTTGTATTGGTCTTTGCAGAGGTTCTTCCAAAAACCTACGCAATCACCAATTCGGAACGTGCCGCGTCACTGGTGGCTGCCCCCATTCAGTTGGTGGTGGTCGTCTTCTCACCAGTCGCCAACTTCGTCCGCTTTTTGGTTCGCGGCATTCTTCGCTTGTTCGGCGTCCAAATAGATCCCGACAGCCTTATTATGTCCGCGCGCGAAGAAATCGCCGGGGCATTGCAACTTGGCCATTCGGAAGGCCTGTTCGAAAAAGAAGACCGTGACCGGTTGTTGGGCGCCTTGGATCTTGGCGAACGCACTGTAGACGAGATTATGCTTCATCGCAGCCAGATCGAGATGATTGATGCTGAATTGCCCCCGCAAGAGGTCTTGGAGGCCTGTCTGAACTCACCGCACTCGCGCTTGCCGATATACAGTGGACAACCTGAAAACATTGTCGGCGTCATGCACGCAAAGGACCTGTTGCGTGCCATGTATGCCCGCGCCCAACAGGGCGACACTTCGACCGATCCGCTTAAAGATTTCAACATCATGGCCGTCGCCATGAAACCTTACTTCGTGCCCGAAACAACTTCTCTGGACGACCAGATGCGCCAGTTTCTAAGGCGCTCCACGCATTTTGCGTTGGTAGTCGATGAATACGGTGCGCTCGAGGGTCTGATCACATTGGAAGACATCCTTGAAGAGATTGTCGGCGAAATTACTGATGAATTCGACGTCGATGAAGATCTACCATTGCGTCGCACGGAAACCGGTGACGTTGTTGTCGATGGTTCAATGACCATTCGCGATCTCAACCGCGCGACCGACTGGAATCTACCTGACGATGAAGCCAATACAATCGCCGGGCTGGTAATTCATGAAGCCCAGACCATTCCTAACGCAGGGCAGGTCTTCTCGTTTCATGGCTTCAGGTTCGAAATCCTCGAGAGGCAGGACAACCGGATTACCACTTTGAAAATCCGCAAGTTGATTATCAATGTTTCTCAAATGCAATAATAACATCGCCGATATGAATGCCGAATTTCTTAATGTAGGCGCGGTTCAACAGCCGGTCATCTGCCAATAACCACATCCAATCATCGAAAGTTACGCGGGTGGTTTCTACGGTACCGTCTGCAGAAGGTACTGGCAGGTCAATGGCGTATTGCCAATTAAACGTATCCCCGCGCTCGGTCCCCTCTGCCGTGCCAATCACACCTGGCGCAGTTCCCTGCCAAGTATTAGCGCCGGTTTTGACCAAGCTCCAAACACGCCGCTCGGTTGCGTCGTCCTCGTAAACGAAATCTTCAATCAGCGTCAGACGCTCACCGTCCCATGATCCATTAATCTCAACCTCAAACCGGCGGCGTACAGTTCCAAACACATCCTGAAACTGGCCATAGGCCACTGTTTCACCCTCGAAAAACTCTTCCAGGTTCAAATCGCGATCACTCAGCGCCGCATCATTCAGTGCGGGTTTTCCTGTGCAACCCGCCACCAGTATTGACGCCATCAATGCTATTGTTCTGAACATATCTCACCCTCCAACTAGTCTTACGAACAGCCACGCCGATCGGATGCTATCGTCTCTGAAATCTTGTGCGTTGCACCCAAACTGTCTAAGGCTCCCGCCATGCTTGATGTTGGCTCTGAAATTCACCCGCTGTTTCACGGCGCGCCACAAACAACCGAGTTTCGCAAATTGCGAAAGCGGATTATCCGCTACGTGCGTGAAGCCATCGACCAGTACGGAATGGTCGAACGTAACGCGCGCTGGCTGGTCTGCCTATCTGGCGGCAAAGACAGCTACACACTTCTTGCAGCACTTTATGAACTAAAGTGGCGCGGTCTCTTGCCAGTCGACATTCTGGCCTGCAATCTCGATCAGGGTCAGCCGGGATTTCCCGCAACCGTCCTTCCAGAATTTTTGGAACGCATGCAGGTACCGCACCGGATCGAATATCAGGACACGTATTCCATCGTCGTCGACAAAGTCCCGAAAGGCAGAACATATTGCGCGTTGTGCTCGCGTCTGAGGCGGGGAAATCTCTATCGGATCGCCCGCGAAGAGGGTTGCACAGCCGTCGTCTTGGGACACCATCGCGACGACATTCTTGAAACGTTCTTCATGAATCTGTTCCACGGCGGCCGCTTGTCCACGATGCCGCCCAAGCTGGTGAACGAAG
Source organism: Boseongicola sp. (assembly GCA_014075275.1). Classification (NCBI taxonomy): domain Bacteria; kingdom Pseudomonadati; phylum Pseudomonadota; class Alphaproteobacteria; order Rhodobacterales; family Paracoccaceae; genus Boseongicola; species Boseongicola sp. The sequence continues at coordinate 136,729 of CP046179.1, read as the reverse complement.
AAGGTGATCTGTTTCTTTACCGGCCGCTCGCCCACGTGGCCGAAGCAGATTGCGAACGCTTTGCCAGGTCAATGAACTACCCGATCATCCCTTGCGACCTTTGCGGCAGCCAGGACGGGCTGCAGCGTCAGCAGGTGAAGCAAATTCTCGACCAGTGGGAAAAGAACAACCCCGGTCGCCGACAGGTCATGTTTCGCGCGCTCATGAACGCCCGGCCGTCGCACCTTTTGGATCCCAAGTTGTTTGATTTCAACGCACTGAGTGTCCAACCGCCAACAGAGTCCGAAACAGATCAAGCGCCGGAACCAAATTAACCAATCCTACAGTTTGGCGCTTTAGCCTGTCGAAGCGACACTAGGATTGGATAACTTCGTGTTGAATTCTATTCGACGGCCAGATTCCTTCTGGCTCAAAAAACATTTGTATTGGTTAGCTACCGGTTCCCGGCCATTTTTCGTTCTTCCGCTAATTTTCTTGGGCTGTCTTTGGTTTTTTGGGGAAAGCACGACAATCGCCATCACAGCCTGTCTGCCGATTATCGGTTTGATAATGGTGAACGCCATAAATTTGGTGAATCTTCGCGACGACGTGGATGTGACCACAGGGTTCAGCAATGCATCCGCAACCGCCAACTGGCTGGAACAAAAGGCGCTTCACCAGGGTGTCGCTGCACAGAATGTCGCCGTGCTGGCCATTTCAGTCGATGGACTTGGCTTACTCGAAGATCGCGTCAGCGGCCCAATTCAGGATGCGATTCTTACTGATCTCGCCAAACGGCTTCAAGATATGGTTCGACAGGGTGATCTCATAACGCGCGGGAAACGGTCGGATTTTCTGATTTGTGTTGCGGACATTGCCCCACCCAGAAACGAAGGACTGCTTCAGATGGCGCAGCGCATCCAGGCGTCCTTGGATACACCCTTTTCCAACGGTTCGGTGCAAGTTTACTGCACTGTATCCATTGGCATCGTGCGCCGCGGGCAAATGGAAAACCCAACACCAAACGAATTGATCCGCGCCTGCGAAGCTGCTGAGGCTAGTGCGCGCGAAGTAGGACCCGGCGCCATTCGCATGCACAAGTCGTCTTTCGCTCAGGTGCCTCGTTCTGACATGGATTTGGTCCATCAAATTGCTTCCGCCCTCGAGAACGGCGAAATCGTCGCTTGGTATCAACCGCAAGTCTCCACCGAGACTGGCGAGATATCCGGGTTCGAAGCGCTTGCGCGGTGGGAGCATCCGGATCGCGGCCTCATCTCGCCGGCAACTTTTTTAAGCTTGGTTGAAAAGTCGGGCCTATCGCAACGCTTGGCAGAAATCGTGCTTACCCATGCACTAAGTGCGCTGCGCGCCTGGGATACCTCGGGCCTGAACATCCCATCCGTCGCCGTCAACTTCGCGACAGAGGAACTTAGAAACCCACGCCTGCCGGATTTCCTGAATTGGGAACTCGACCGCCATAACATTAAGGCCAGCCGGTTAGGGGTCGAGGTTCTTGAGAATGTCATCGCCGAATCCCATGATGCGATGGTGGCGCGCAACTTGCGGACGCTGGCGTCGATGAATTGTCGTATTGACTTGGATGATTTCGGGACCGGCTTCACATCAATCTTGAATATTCGTCGTTTTTCGGTCTCGCGGATCAAAATTGATCGCCGACTGATATCGCGTCTGGATTGTGATCGGGATCAGCGTGATCTGGTGGCGGCATTGCTTGCTATGGCCGAAAGGCTGGGCATCGAAACACTTGGGGAAGGCGTCGAGACACCTGCAGAACACGCGATGTTGGCGCAACTTGGCTGCGATCACATCCAAGGCTACTGTCTGGCAAGGCCCATGCCGCTTGGTGACACACTCGCCTGGATTTCGAACCACCGCGCCAACGTTTCCGCCCAGAATTCGTTCCAACTTCCACTGCCAACAAAAAACCGCGCGCCATAAGCTCCTCTAGTTTTTGCGGGAAATGGCAGCCGGTTTCTTCTCATTTCGCACTTTCTTGCCTGAGTTGCTGGAAAAACAAGTTCACGAATGGGTCTAGGACGCCAAGTAAGGTCAATTTCGCTTGACCTTTTGGTCCATGGAAGGTTGAACCACCTGCGATCCAGATAGACCGGTGGAGCACATGGACGAACAGAACAGAAATCTTCTGTTGGCAATGGTACTCAGCACTGCGGTGCTGTTTGTGTGGTTGAATATTTTCCCGCCGCCGGAACCTGCACCCCAGGACGAAACCGCTGTTACCGCATCTGATGGCAGCGTTGCGTTGCCGGCGGCGGACGACAGTGTCGCCCAAACCGGACTCGGAGACACATCCACCGGTACAACCACGGCCCCTGCTGCCGTCGAAGCGCCACGCATCGAAATTCAAACACCAAGCCTTTCAGGGCAGATTTCGCTGGCTGGCGGACGCATCGACGCGCTCTCGCTAAAAGACTACAGCCAATCACTGAATGATGCCGAACAGGTTGCTCTGTTGTCGCCAGTTGGTACCGCACGACCTTACTATGCTTTGTTTGGATGGGCTCCGGGCGGTGATCTTAAAGGCGACGATGTCCCCGGCCCAGATACAGTTTGGTCCATTGAAAGTGGTTCGACGCTTTCCGACACAACACCGCTCACTTTGAAATGGGAAAGTCCCGCCGGCCTGATCTTCCGCCGTGACATCTCGGTCGACGACAGGTTCCTGTTTACAGTGCGCCAAAGTGTCGAGAACCCGACTGGCAACAGCGTTCGGCTTGCACCATATGGTCTTGTCGCCCGCGAAGGCGAACCTCAGGACTTGATGGGTTTCTTCATTATTCACGAAGGCGCCATTCGCATGTCGGACGGCGAGTTGGTGGAAACCAACTACGACGATATGCCCGGCCTGGGATCCGATGACGTTTGGGGGCCATCGGCCGATGTGGTCGAAGTTCAGGACCGCGGATGGGTCGGTTTTTCCGACCACTATTGGATGACCACGCTCATCCCGGAACAAGGCAGACCCTTTACCAGCGTCACGCAATACCTGCTAGGCACCGATGTTTACCGCACCTTGGCGCGCCACCAGACAATCGAAGTTGCCGCTGGCGCAACAGGTGTAAGCACGACACAGGTCTTTGCTGGTGCCAAAGAATGGGAAACTATTCGCGACTATGAAGCCGGGCGAAAAATCGAAGGCTTTCGTGAAGCCGCAGCCTATAACTTTGGCCTCAGTGACCAGGATGGTATCGATGGCTTTATCGACGCAATCGACTGGGGCTGGTTCTATTTTCTGACCAAGCCGATCTTCTTTATATTGCACGAATTGAACGGTCTTATTGGCAACATGGGCTGGGCTATCATTGCCCTGACACTTCTGATCAAAGCCCTGCTCTTTCCGCTGGCACGCAAGTCTTACATCTCGATGGCAAAGATGAAAGAACTTCAGCCCGAGATGGAAAAGCTGAAAGAACGCACAGGCGACGACCGGCAAAAAATGCAGCAAGAGATGATGGCGCTGTATAAAAAGGAAAAGGTAAACCCTGCTTCGGGCTGCTTACCGATCCTTCTGCAAATCCCCATCTTTTTCTCTCTATACAAGGTGATTTTCGTCACCATCGAATTGCGTCATGCGCCCTTTTTCGGTCCCTTCCAGGATCTCAGCGCGCCAGATCCAACATCGATCTTCAACGTATTTGGCCTATTGCCGTTCGAAGGTCCCGAAGTTGGCAGCATTTTGGCCCTGATCTTTATCGGCATTCTGCCCCTGCTTTTGGGCATTTCGATGTGGCTCCAGCAAAAACTAAACCCGGCACCAACCGACCCCACGCAGGCCATGATCTTTGCCTGGATGCCATGGGTCTTCATGTTCATGCTGGGAAGTTTCGCAAGCGGTTTGGTCATCTACTGGATCGCCAACAACGTCATCACCTTCTCGCAGCAGTATGTCATCATGCGCAGCCATGGTTTCAAACCCGACATCTGGGGAAACATCCGAAGCGGATTGGCGAAAAAGGCGCAAGCTGAAGACAACAAAAAAGAGACCAAGGCAAAGAAATGACGGCCTGCGTCAAAGCCATTGTTCGCCATCCGATCAAATCCATCGGGCGGGAAGAGCTGAACAAGGTCGAGCTCAAGGCAGGCGCGTGGATGCCCTACGACCGCAAATGGGCTATTGCTCACGAACGGTCCAAACTGGAAGGCCAGTGGGGCAAGAAAGCAAACTTTCTGCGCGGCGTGACCGATCCGGCGCTCATGGCCGTCTCATCCAGCTTCAATGAAACCACCCGCTTGCTGACCTTGACCCATCCAAAACATGGTTCGATCGAAATTCGACCCAACTCCGCCAGCGGATCCGAGCAGTTGTCTGATTGGCTTCGGGGCCTTTGGTCTGGCGATCTACCAAAACCCACCGGCATCTATGCTTCTGACGACGCTCATATGACGGATGTTCCCGACCCTTGGATTTCAATTAATTCCATCAGTTCTCTAAAATCTCTGTCGCAGCGCTCTGGAAGAGACTTGTCCAAGCATCGCTTCAGAGGGAATATCTGGGTGGAAGGGTTGTCCCCCTGGGAAGAATTCAATTGGGTTGGGAAAACCGTAACAATTGGACCGGTCAGCCTATCAGTGCGCGAGACAATCACCCGCTGCAAAGCCACAATGGCCAACCCAGAGACCGGACAACGAGACGTGGACACACTGGAGATCCTCGATGAACTCGGCCATCAGGATTTTGGCGTCTATGCCGAAGTTATCGAAGGCGGCACCATAGCCTTGGGCGATGTGGTAATAGCTCCGGCATGACCCCGAACTTTCCGATCATCGAGGTTGAGCCTTCTGAACAAGAAATTGGGCGCAAGTTGTTTGCGGGCCCCAAGGAGTTTTTGAAGGGCGTCGTTGCGATGGATGGTCTTCCACCCGCCGACCGGCTTGAAGTGTGTTTCGCTGGGCGCTCGAACGTAGGCAAATCGTCGCTGATCAACGCACTGACCAATCGTAAAGGCTTGGCGCGGGCGTCGAACACCCCCGGTCGCACCCAGGAGATTAACTTTTTCACACTGGGCGACGAAAAATATCTGGTCGACCTTCCCGGATATGGATTTGCCAACGCACCTGTCAAAGTTGTCGAAAAATGGCAAAGGCTGCTGAAATCATATCTTTCCGGTCGGCAGAATCTGCGGCGGGCTTTCGTTCTGATCGATGCCAGACATGGTGTTAAAGCCGTGGACGAAGAAATACTCGCTCTGCTCGATTCTTCAGCCGTAACATTTCAGGTCGTCCTGACAAAGACCGACAAGGTCAAAGCAATTGATCGCGACAAGGTTCTGTCTCAGGTGCGAAACGCTATGACCAAACACCCTGCGGCCTATCCTGGTATCATTCTGACATCGTCGGAAAAAGGCGACGGGATCGACACGCTGCGCGCAATCATTGCGACGCTGGCTTGAGCCCAAGTGCGTGACAGTCTAACGAAGTTCTGAAATCAGGGTCGTTATGAGACAACGAGACATGAACCGCGATTGGATTGCCACAGCGCGCACACTCAGTGAAGCGTTGCCATACTTACAGCGCTATGATGGCGCGACAGTCGTCATCAAGTTTGGTGGCAACGCCATGGGCGATGATGACGCCATGGCCAGCTTCGCACGCGATATCGTTCTGATGCGTCAAGTCGGTCTTAATCCAATCGTCGTGCATGGCGGCGGCCCGATGATCAACGAGATGTTGTCGCGGCTGAATATTCAGTCCGAGTTCGTGAACGGCAAACGCGTTACGGATGCCGCAACCGTTGAAGTCGTCGAAGCTGTCCTGTCCGGGGTGGTAAACAAACGTATCGTTCAGGCCATCAATGGCCAGGGCGGGCGCGCTGTTGGCATCTCGGGGAAAGACTCGAACTTGATGATCTGCGATCAGACCGATCCAGACCTGGGATTTGTAGGAACCCCGGCAGAACTTGACCCAACTGTTCTGCGCACCCTGACGGCATCGGAAACCATTCCAGTCATTGCCCCATTAGGCGCTGGACGGAACGGTGAAACCTACAACGTAAACGGTGATACGGCAGCGGGCGCAATTGCCGCCAGCCTCAAGGCAGACCGCCTGTTATTGCTGACAGATGTTGAAGGCGTCAAAGATGCATCTGGCAACGTACTGACCGAACTCTCGCCGGACCAAATCCAATCCCTGACCGACGCTGGCACTATCGCCGGTGGCATGATCCCGAAAACGGAAACGGCGCTGGATGCGATCAATGGCGGTGTCCGGGCTGTTGTCATTCTGGATGGGCGGGCGCCCCACGCCTGTCTTTTGGAACTGTTCACCGAACACGGTGCCGGCAGCTTGATCCGCCCAGTCCGATGAGTCTCGGTGCGGTATCCCAGCGGCTTGATCGCAACTTTCTCGACATTTTTGGAGCATTTCACACCACCCCCGAAGATGGTATCGGCGCTGGCACCCTCGTACTGCTTGGCCCGAAAGAGCCTGGATTTTGGGCCAACTTCACTGCCACGCCCGAATGGAACGATGGCATCGAAGACCCCATGAACCGGTGGTCAACCCGCGTCATCAGCGCCGCAGCTGCCGATCTTGGTGCAACCGCCCTCTTCCCATTCGGCCAGCCCGTGCGCCCGTTTCTCAGCTGGGCATTGAAGTCAGGGCGCGCCTGGCAGTCGCCGGTAATGCTCCTGGTGCACGACACTGCCGGGATGATGGTGTCCTATCGGGGTGCCCTTCTCTTGCCGGAAGAAGTCGCGCTGCCAGAAACCGGACAATCGCCATGCCTGACATGCGCAGATCAACCCTGTCGCACCGCCTGCCCGGTTCAAGCCCTGACCGCTGATGGCTACGACCTTGATGCCTGTCACGGCTATCTCGACACTTCCGATGGCGCCCACTGCCTGTCCAATGGCTGCGCTGTCCGCCGCATCTGTCCTGCTGGTCAGTCTTACGAAAGACAACCAAAGCAATCCGCCTATCATATGGGACAATTTCACAAATGACCCGCACACTCATTTTGATGCGACATGCGAAATCAAGTTGGGACGATCCGGCCCTGGATGATTTTGACCGGTCGCTGAACGCGCGCGGGCGCGCCTCCGCCACTTCTATTGGCAAATGGCTGAATTCCAATGGCTACCAACCTGATGCAGCCATTGTATCCGCTGCGCAGAGAACTCAGGAAACCTACACGCTGACGGCAGCAGAACTCACCAAGACCATTGATGTCACATTTACTCCGGCACTCTACCTCGCCGGTGCAGACCTGATCCTGAAAACTGTCCAAAACCAAACCGGCCAGTCTCTTCTGGTGATCTGCCACAACCCCGGCATTGCCGATTTCGCCAATCGGATCACGAAATCTCCCGCGGGTCACGCGCGCTTCTTTGACTATCCAACAGCAGCGACCACGATAATCGAATTTCAAGTCGACAGCTGGCAGGATATTTCCTGGAAATCCGGCACCGCCAATGACTTCATCGTTCCCCGTGAGCTCGACACTTAGGTCCTTCCTTTTGGGAAAAATACTCCGGGGAGGTCTGGAGGGGCCGCGCCCGTCCGGCGGATCGACGCGCGTCAGGCGCGGCGAAAACCGTCGTCAAATCTGCTTCTGCCTGCGCTGTTCAAGAGATCGGATTTGCTGCGCTGAAAAACGTGGCGGCATGGCAAAAGGCACTGCGTTTCAGTTCGGCCTCGTCTTCCGCCAACTCATCCCTGCCACACTGCTCGATTTGCCATTCTTCGTCCAGTCGCGACAATGCCCATCCTTCATCGGCTGTGCGCACTCCCTCTGACACTGCCAGCGCAATCGAAAATGACCCGGACAAAGTGACCAGATCATAAAACCCGGTCAGTTCAAAATGCGTCATTGGCGACATGACTCCCGCCAAACGCCGCAACGCATCGCCATCCTGCGCAACCGGCATAACACCCGTCGCCGGGAGCAAACGCACATCATACCGACTGGCAACCCAGTCCAGAACCGGATCCCAACGATCAGCCTGCCGCGCGACCAGCCCATCCGGGTTATCCGCCCGATAGATCAGCAGATCCGTTTCCGCATATTCAATCAGGTGTCCCTCGACTTCCGAGCGTTGCTCGGCAACCTTGTCGATTGCCGCATTCGCTGACCGCGTCCATGGCATCATCGCTGGGTCGACGACATCAATCTGGCTGTCCCATTCCAGGGCAATCGGATCAGCCAGCTCACGCGTCGGGACAATGAGTTGACGTTTTGCGGGCGTCTTCACCGCCCGGCCATCCAGCAACACCGCCCAACCGCCGGGCACCTGAGAAGAGTTAGCGCTTTTCCAGAACCGCTTGTTGGCCCAGCCGCTCATTCCAATTCCTCGAAAGGATCAGCCGGAACGTCCGCCGGGTTCCAGTCAAACATCTCCCAGGTACGTGCCATATGCTCAGGAAGTGGAGCGATGAACGTCTGCAAATTGCCCGTCACCGGGTGCTCCAATGTCAATTGGCGAGCGTGAAGGTGCAGCTTCCGGCTCAGCTCACCGCCCAATTGCGCGCCCCAGCCGTCACCTAAATTCTCCTGCGCCGATCCGCCATATTTCCCATCTCCAACAATGGGATGCCCGATCTCCGCCATATGCGCGCGCAACTGATGTGTGCGTCCGGTTATGGGCACAAGGGCCGCCCAACTCACCCGCCGTCCCAGCGATGACAAAAGCGCATAGTCAGTCGTGGCGCGCTTGGCATCTGGCGTGGAGTCAACATCGCGAGGATGCACGGCCATCATCTTCTCGCCCTCGCCCCGTGCGCCATGACCCGGCGCTTTGACGAGGCCAAACCGAATAGTACCCATTGATGGCTGCGGAACACCGGCAACCGCCGCCCAGTATATCTTGCGCGTGTCGCGATGCCGAAAGGCTTCAGTCAAGGCGGATGCGATTTTGCGCGTCCTGGCCAGAACCAGAACGCCAGACGTATCCTTGTCCAGCCGGTGCACCAATCTCGGCTTTTCGTCATATCCAAAGCGCAAAGCATCAGCCAAGCCATCGATATGGCGCGTCTGTTTGCTACCACCCTGGGTTGGCAGTCCGGGAGGTTTGTTAAGCACGATCAAATAATCGTCTCGCCATAAGACCGAAGACTGCATCAATTTCACGTCGGCATCCGACAAGTTCGAACGATCCGGCTTTGGTGCCTGTCCCACCGGCAAAGGAGGTATCCGCACTTGTTGTCCCGCTTCCAGACGCGTAGCAGCCTTTACCCGACCCCCGTCCACACGGATCTCACCCTTACGGCACATCTTCTCAATGCGTCCCTGCGGCACATGCGGGAATATGCGACGAAACCAACGATCCAGTCGTTGATCGGAATCATCCTCGGAGACTGTCAGCATCTGAACCGCACTCATGCCAACACCGTCCTGGCCAGCCACAGGCCTAACATCAACCCACTAATCGACAAAACAACCGACAAGCCAATATAGAGCCCAGCCTGAGCAACCTCGCCGCGCTCATAAAGCGTCACCGCCTCCAGGGAAAACGCCGAAAAAGTCGTAAAGCCCCCAAGCAGTCCGGTCATCACAAATGGCGACCAACTGGTCAGCCCACGCTGTGCAGCCAGCACAACAAATACTCCCATCAGAAATGACCCCAATACATTGACGGTAATAATCGCCACAGGAAAGCCGTGACCAACGGCGCGCATAACCGCCAGGCCCACGCCATAGCGTGCCATGGCACCAATTGCACCACCCAGTCCAACAGCTAAGAAATGTCCCAACATACTGCGCGATGTCGCCCGGTCACGACGGGATGTCAACTCTGACGGCGCGCTCGCAGCTTTGCAAAGTAATCCAGCCGCTTTTTCAACTCGCGCTCGTGCCCGCGCTCCACCGGTTGATAGTAAATGCCGCGTTTCATTCCGTCCGGGAAATAGTTCTGCCCGGAAAATCCACCTTCGGCGTCGTGGTCATAGGCGTAGCCATCGCCATACCCCTGCTCTTTCATCAACCGTGTTGGCGCATTCAGAATATGCTTTGGCGGTGGCTCGGAACCTGTTTGCTTGGCCGCCTTCTGCGCAGCTTTGAACGCCACATAGGTCGCGTTCGATTTTGGTGCCAGCGCCAGATAGGTCACCGCCTGCGCAATCGCCAGTTCACCCTCCGGACTTCCAAGGCGTTCATAGGTCTCCCAAGCGTCGATGCAGATCGCCTGCGCCTGTGGGTCCGCAAGACCGATGTCCTCAACCGCCATTCGGGTCACTCGACGTGCCAGAAAGCGGGGGTCCTCACCGCCTTCCAACATCCGCGCCAACCAATAAAGCGCGGCATCCGGGTCCGACCCGCGAACCGATTTGTGCAAGGCTGAGATCAGATTGTAATGCTCATCCCCCGACTTATCGAATTTCGCCGCGCGACGCGTCAGCCGTTTGGTCAACCCGTCTCGGTCCAGCGGTTTATCCAGCTTCCAGGCTGCCAATTGCTCGATCAGGTTCAGTAATGCCCGGCCGTCACCGTCCGACATCTCTAACAATGCTTCGCGCGCCGGCCCATCCAACGGCAAGGCTTTGCCCAGTTCCGCTTCCGCCCGTTGTGCCAACAGCTCTAGCGACACCAACGTTAGTCGTTGCAGCACCAATACTTGCGACCGGCTAAGCAAAGCAGCATTCAGCTCGAACGATGGATTTTCCGTCGTCGCACCGACCAACAGGATGGTCCCGTCCTCCATATGGGGCAAAAACCCGTCCTGCTGCGCTTTGTTGAAGCGATGGATCTCATCGACGAACAATAAGGTGCCCTGCCCGTTCGTGCGTCGCATCCGCGCTGCCTCGAACACCTTCTTCAGGTCGGCGACCCCAGTGAAAATCGCGCTGATCTGCACAAACGACATATCAACAGCATCCGCCAACAGGCGTGCAATTGTCGTTTTGCCAACACCCGGCGGACCCCAGAAAATCAACGATCCAAGCTGACCAGCGGCCAGCATGGACCCCAGCGGCGCTTCAGGACCAAGCACATGCTCCTGCCCGATCACCTGATCCAATGCCGTCGGCCGCAGCCGATCAGCCAGCGGTCGCAGCGCCGTGGACGCGTCATTCGACGCAGATGCAGTTTCAAACAGATCAGCCATGCACGGCCCAAGCTAAGCCCGAGCCGCGCCAGCCGAAAGAACAATCTTTAGTGCAGCTTCGACGCCAGACTAATATTAATGCAAACGCTGCGATCACCTTCGTCCGTCTCGACCACGCGTCCCGCAGGCTGACAATCGATCCCTGTGCGACGTGCAAGGCGTGGCGAGTGCTCGGGCACAATGCCGACAAGCGACGTCGCTCCCAACGTGCGCGCAGAGCGCACCATCTCGTCGATCAGCGAACACTGAACCCGCAGCCTCATCTTGGATGGCACTGCGTCAGCCACAAATACGCGACTTGATTCCCAAATGTGGGGGGCGACTGGGGCCTCTTCGAACAACAGGTCCGAAGGCAGGCTTTCAAGTAGCCCAAGTTGAGCATCGCGGATCATGTAGGAATAGATGCCACAGCGCGCTGTCGTTGGTGTCAAACGAACACCGGCCAATACACGGCCAAACTCGTGAACTGCGACCCACCGGCTTGCCGGAGTGTCATACTGGTCGAATTCCATGCCATCGGCTTCTGGCAACTCCCAGTGATTGCGTTCAATAAACGTCTTGTGACGCGCGCGAAGCATGTTTGCAAAAAGCTCGCCATGGTTGTGCATATTTTCGAAAGATAGAGTAGTGACTTGCATTGGATAGGCCTCCAGTCTGGGTTGAAAATACAGTCCAGGGGAGGCCCAAAGGCCTAGAGCAATTGGTATTCGCGCGCCTTTTTCAGTGCTTGTGCAGTTGTTCGCGCGCCAAGTCTGACGCGGGCAGACTGCAATCTTGCCTTAAGTGCGCTTTCGGAAATACCAAGTTTTGCAGCCGCGGCAGTATGCCGATCCCCGTCTGCCAGTAATCGCAGGGCTTCAACCTGCGCTGGCGTTAATTCGGTTGGGGGTTCCGCGGAAACATGGAGGCGCTTAACAATTTTGACCGCCTCGGCAACTTCTGTATCGGTAAATTCACGATCCTCGCGCGCAATTTCGACGATCGTTCGTGACGTAATAGCTCCATGTGAAACCACTGCCCCATAAACCAGGCCATAATCACGTGCCTGGCCAAGAATATTGAAGGGGTCCGGCAGTCGTATTTCGCTCCACCTGGTGGAACCTTTTACGCCGAATCCCCAGAAAACCAGGGGGTCACGCAGAGCAAATGCATTGTCGTCATATATTTTTGTCCAGGCATCCTCATAGGTGCGGACATAGACAAGTGGCGAAGCGAAACGAATGTGAAGTCCGGCAGAAAATCCTTTGGGAGCGATTTCCGACAATGCATCGAAACCCGCCTGAAGACCCGGTTTCTCGGGTTTATGAGCAAGTTTGGAATGCTTTTCGCTGTTTAGCGTGTCGTATGTCTCATTATCGCGCCACATATATCAATTGCCTGTCAATCGTCCGTCCATCGGTCCGCACATTCATCTTCGGCCTGTTGCCGACAATGCTATTACAGTCTCTTACCCCACCTGTCCAATTAGATAGGTTGTTGCTACGTCTTAGTCAACTTTAAAGTGTATAGAAGTTAAGAATACAACGAAAGATTTAGCGATGAAAAAATCAACACATTTATCAGACCTCAGGTCACTGGTTTCACAGGATGTCTTTGTTGATCTTGAGAGATTCCTCAGTCTCAGCGCCTTTCACGCACAATCGCCTTCGGATGCCGAAACCCGCCTACTGGAATCGCTTTCAGTCACATATTTCTTAAATCGGATGCCAAACTAAAAAAGGGACCGCACATGCGATCCCTTTTTAATCAGACACCTGAAAAATGCTTATTCTTCAGCAGCTTCTTCTTCCGCAACCCGTGCGCGGTCGCCCGCGCCTTTGGCGTCCACGTCCCGGTCAACCAGTTCGATGATGGCCATTGGGGCCATATCGCCATAACGGAAGCCAGCCTTAAGAACGCGGGAATAACCACCCTGGCGCTCAGCATAACGTGGTCCAAGAACCTCGAACAGTTTCGCCACATAGGCGTCCTGCTTCAACTGCGAACCAGCTTGGCGACGCGCGTGAAGATCACCGCGTTTTCCTAGGGTTATCAGCTTGTCGATGATCCGCTTAAGCTCTTTGGCCTTTGGCAGAGTTGTTTTGATCTGCTCATGTTCAATGAGCGAGCCAGCCATGTTCGCAAACAGCGCCTTGCGGTGCTCGTGTGTGCGGTTCAGGCGGCGATAGCCTCGTGCGTGACGCATATTTCTTACTCCAATGTGCCTTCTACAGGCGGTTTTGCTTTGTCTGGCAGCCGATGCGTGTCAGCCGCTCTCCTTGGGGTCTCTCCGGGCTTGACCCGGGGCCTCGAAACTCTCGCCGTTCGACCCGAAACGGCGAGGCCCCGGATCATGTCCGGGGCGATCGCAAAGCGATCAGAACTGGTCTTCGAACTTCTTGGCCAGGTCTTCGATATTCTCCGGCGGCCATTCCTCGACATCCATGCCAAGGTGCAGACCCATTCCAGATAGAACCTCTTTGATCTCGTTCAGCGACTTGCGGCCGAAGTTTGGCGTGCGCAGCATTTCTGCTTCGGTCTTTTGAATGAGATCGCCGATGTAAACGATGTTGTCGTTCTTCAGGCAGTTTGCAGACCGCACCGAAAGTTCCAGCTCGTCCACTTTCTTCAGCAGAAGCGGGTTGAACTCCAGACCATCGTCTTCGTCCTGACGGCTTGCCGATTCCGGCTCGTCGAAGTTCACGAAGATCGACAGCTGATCCTGAAGAATGCGCGCTGCGTAAGCAACCGCATCATCCGGCGTAACCGAACCATCTGTTTCCAGCTTCAGTGTCAGCTTGTCATAATCCAGAACCTGCCCTTCGCGGGTCGGCTGAACATCATAGCTGACCTTCTTGACCGGCGAATAGATCGCATCAACTGGCACAAGACCAATCGGCGCGTCTTCGGGACGGTTCTTGTCGGCAGCGACATAGCCCTTGCCGGTGTTTACGGTCAGTTCAATGAACAGATCGGCGCCATCATCCAGGTGACAGATGACATGCTCTTTGTTCAGGATCTCGATGCCAGCGGTTTCCGAGATGTCACCAGCGGTAACAACCTGCGGACCCTTAGCGGAAATCGACAGACGCTTTGGCCCTTCGACTTCCATGCGGATCGCAACGCCTTTGAGGTTCAAAACGATGTCGGTGACGTCTTCACGCACACCGGCCACGGATGAAAACTCGTGCAGAACGTTGTCGATCTGAACGCTGGTGATAGCCGCGCCCTGAAGCGACGACATCAAAATGCGACGCAGCGCGTTGCCCAGCGTCAGGCCAAAGCCACGCTCAAGCGGTTCAGCCACAACAGTTGCATTGCGAGACGGGTCATTGCCCGGCTTCACTTCAAGCTGCGTTGGCTTGATCAATTCCTGCCAGTTCTTATGGATCATGTGGGTCTCCTCAATTCTGGTCTGCGGCCCATGTCCAAGACAACAGACGCCCCGAGGGTCAAAATGACATTGCCGGGCCCCGGAGTATTTCCAAGGCCCGTGCGCTAATCTTTATCCGTTAAACGCGACGGCGCTTTGGCGGACGGCAGCCGTTGTGTGCAATCGGCGTCACGTCACGGATCGACGTGATGTTGAAGCCCACAGCAGCCAGTGCGCGCAGTGCCGATTCACGACCTGAACCCGGCCCCTGAACTTCGACTTCCAGCGTGCGAACACCATGCTCCTGAGCCTTCTTGCCCGCATCTTCCGCGGCCATCTGAGCAGCATAAGGCGTCGACTTGCGCGAGCCTTTGAAACCCATGGTGCCTGCCGACGACCATGCAATGGCGTTGCCCTGCACGTCCGAGATCAGGATTTTGGTGTTGTTGAACGAAGAATTCACATGAGCAACGCCAGTGGCGATGTTCTTAGAGGCCTTCTTTTTTACGCGACGATCACGTGCCATTGGTCAGCCTCCTTATTTCTTCTTGCCGGCAATGGCCTTTGCGGGGCCTTTGCGGGTGCGTGCGTTTGTGTGTGTCCGCTGACCGCGAACCGGCAGGCTGCGACGGTGGCGCAGGCCACGGTAGCACCCAAGGTCCATCAGACGCTTGACGTTCATCTGAACTTCGCGGCGCAGGTCGCCTTCGACGGTCAGGTTGGCATCGATGTACTCGCGGATGGCCAGAACTTCAGCATCGCTGAGTTCATTGACCCGACGCGTTTCGTCGATTTTTACGGCTTCGCAAACAGCTTTTGCTGAAGTTGGGCCAATTCCGGTGATGTAGGTAAGGGCGATCGGAACCCGCTTTCCAGTGGGTATGTTGACGCCGGCAATACGTGCCACGTGTGGTCTTCCTTTTCGTTGCGAGCCCGTGATCCCAGGCCCTTTTTTCACAACGTAAGCCCGAGGCGTGTGGCCACGGGCTTTACGACGTAATTCGGGTGGTTTTCCGTCCGGGGTGCGACCCCTGAAATGGTTAACCGATTCTCTTGCGAGATGGCGGTATTTAGGGTGTTGCGGGCGTGGGGTCAAGGGCGCGCGACGGGGGTGTCAAGGGTTTTGTCGCCAGGGCACATCTGCTACGATTTTCCTCATGCGAAACGGACCAGTTTTCCAAGTTGATCTTGAGACAGATCTTGATGCCGTTTTGATGTATCTAAGCGCAGAATGGGGTTACTGTCATACCGGCCTTTCTGGCGCTGACTTCATTAACAGAACATATTAGCCAGATGAAATTACGTGCACGATCCTTAGGGCCGAAGGTCTGGATCCAGAACTGGACATCAAACAACGTCGAAGCATAGCGCGCTTTTTTAAGGACCGTTACGGTGAAATCATTAACTCGCGAACTTTCGGAGTTTGAACTTAACCGTCTAGCGCACCCGCAATCCCAGCCGCAACCTCATCGATCTCACCCAGCCCCGGTACCCACTGAAGCTGCCCCTTGGCGTGGTAATAACCGATCAAAGGCGAGGTCTTCTTGTAGTATTCCATCAGACGGATCTTCAGGCTTTCTTCATTGTCGTCGGCACGTGCCGTGCCGCCAGCGGCCACCGCTTCCTTCGCGCGGTTCAGGATACGACCGACCAAAGCCTCGTCGTTCACTTCCATAGCGATAACGTGGTTCAATCCGGTTCCATGTTTCTCCAGCAACGCGCTTAAAGCGTCGGCCTGCCCGAGCGTCCGTGGGAAACCGTCAAAGATAAACCCGCCGCCATGGTCACCCTCGAGTTTCTCCTCGATCAGACCAATGACGATCTCGTCCGTTACGAGTTCGCCTGCATCCATGATGGCAGCAACCTTGTTACCCATCGCGGTGCCCGATGACCGCGCCGCGCGCAGCATATCCCCGGTCGATAGCTGGATCATGCCGCGCTTCTCGACAAGGATCTGCGCTTGCGTTCCCTTCCCGGCCCCCGGTGGCCCAAGCAGAATTATGTTCATCGGCGTTGTGTCCCCTTACCCTTCCCGCCACGCTTCTTGCCGCGCAACTGGGATTTCTCGATCAGCCCTTCGTATTGATGGGCCAACAGATGAGACTGGACCTGCTGGATAAAGTCCATACCCACGCTGACAATAATCAGGATCGAGGTGCCGCCAAAGTAGGCCGTGATCGCAAGGTTCGTGCGCACAATCTCCGGCATCAGACAGACCAGCGCCAGATAGCTGGCACCAAGCACAAGAATGCGGTTCACAACGTATTCAAGATACTCTTCGGTCTTCTTTCCGGGGCGAATGCCGGGGATAAAGCCGTTCTGGTTCTTCAGGTTTTCGGCAACATCATCAGGTTTGAACGACACGTTAAATGTATAGAAATACGTGAAAAACATGATCATGCCCGCAAAGAACAACAGGTAAAGCGGCTGTCCGGGGCCGAAGTAGGCCAGTATCCAACTCATAACCGGTCCTGCCGAACTGCCCGAGAAGGTTGAAAGCGTGGTCGGCAGCAGCAGCAAAGACGATGCAAAGATCGCCGGGATAACTCCAGCCGGGTTCACTTTGACCGGCAGGTGCGACGATCCGCCGTCGTAAACCTTCATGCCAACTTGCCGTCGCGGATACTGAATATGAATTTTTCGCAGACTTCGCTCCATGAAGACAACGAAGACAAGCGTGCCCAGAAGCATGACGATAATGCCCAGAATCACCGCTGTGGACAAAGCGCCCGAGCGACCTTGCGCCAGGAACTGGCCCAATGCACCGGGCAATTCAGCGATGATGCCGACATAGATGATCAGCGAGATACCGTTGCCGACGCCGCGTGCAGTGATCTGCTCACCCAGCCACATCAGGAACATTGTGCCGCCAACCAGCGTAATCACTGTAGAAGCGCGGAAGAAAAGGCCGGGATCAGTCACCAGACCGCCCGCTTCCATCGAAACCGCAAGGCCATAAGCCTGTACAGTCGCCAGGAACACCGTGCCATAACGGGTGTATTGCGTCATCTTGCGACGGCCGCTTTCACCCTCTTTCTTAAGCTGTTGCAGCGGGCCCCACATGGCGCCCAGAAGCTGAATGATGATCGACGCCGAGATATACGGCATGATCCCAAGGGCAAAGATACCCATCCGGCTGAGCGCGCCGCCGGTAAACATCCCCAGAACACCAGCAATACCACTGGCCGCCTGATCCATGAATTCACGCAAAGCAAAACCATCAATGCCGGGAACCGGAATATAGGTGCCGATGCGGTAAACGATCAGAAGTCCGATGGTGAACAAAAGACGTTGCCGAAGCTCAGTCGCCTTGCCCAGCATGCCCCAACTGACGTTCGAGGCCATTTGCTCTGCTGCGGATGCCATACGTATCTCTCTTATAAAAGCACCGCCAAACCGGTTCCCGGTCGGCGGCGCTGGAAAACCTGTGGTGATATGTAAGCGGCCAATGCGCCGCTCACAAGCTGTTACTCAGCAGCCGACGCAGAAGTGACCGTCAGCGAGCCGCCGGCTTTTTCAACAACCGCAACAGCAGATTTCGACGCGCCAGTGACCGAGATAGTCGCCTTTGCCGAAAACTCGCCCTTGGCCAGCACCCGAACGCCGTCTTTTTTGCGACGCACAAGACCGCTTTCAATCAGAACATCTTCGGTGATGTCTTTTTTGGCGTCGATTTTCTTGTCGTCGATGAATTTCTGGATCAGGCCCAGGTTCACAACTGCAAATGCCTTGCGGTTTGGCTTGTTGAAGCCACGTTTAGGCAGACGCTGATACAAAGGCATCTGGCCGCCTTCGTAACCGTTGATAGCCACACCCGAACGGGATTTTTGACCTTTAATACCGCGACCGGCGGTTTTACCCTTGCCGGAGCCCGGACCGCGACCAACGCGTTTTGCTTTTTTGGTCGCACCTTCGTTGTCACGAAGTTCGTTTAGTTTCATGTCGCTTCTCCTTGCCGGATGCGGCCCCCAGCGACGGGAGCGGCCGAACACGGCGTTTTTGATAAGGTTTATGCGGCCGAATTTGCGACCACCGGCGGCGTATAGACCTGCGTCACACCTGAATCAAGCGTTGTTTTTCAGGATTTTGGCAGCTGGAAGCTATGTTATCAGGCAACTAAGAAGACGAGGCACCAGCCCAGACACCTCAAACATTTCGCACGCGGGCACAAACAAATCGTTTGACCTCAAGTTAACTTGAGGTCGTAGAAAGCCTCGAATCAAACATGCAAAGGAGAAGTTCCATGTTCAAATCGCGCCCAAGACAACCAGCACATTCGTTAAGTCGATCCATTCAAATGGAAGTATTGTCGCTTCGCCACGCCGATCAGTTAGATCGGTTAGGCATGTCGAAACACCTGCAGCGTGACATCGGCATTGACTGCGGGTGCCTGGACCGCCCAGGGGCGATCAACTGCCGTTGATGGCCTTCGCGCCTGCGGCCCTAGCGCAGCCTCAGCGACTGGATCACCTGGGCTGCGCCAGCCTCTAATTCGTCCATTATCTTTGCTGCGGGCATGACCTCGCGCACTTGTGCGACCCCCTGCCCAGCCCACATTGACATCGCTTCAATTTCACCGGTGTCTCCGGAAGACGGCGTATGGCTTTGATACCGAAGAACATCACGGTTCTGACTGTTTTGACCAATTACGCTGCCCTCAAGCGAGCGGCTACCGGGCTCTGGCCGCCCTTCGGCCATCCATTGCGCGTATACCGAATTCTTCAGCGCACGGTGCGGCGCGTTTTCCCAGCCGTGATCGAACAGGTTCGCAGAGTAGAAACTATCATCTTCCCCGGCCTCTAGTATCCGCTGCCGGTATACCTCGTGAATATCCAACTCTTCGGCTGCCAGAAACCGGGTGCCGACCCAGACGCCAGATGCACCAAGTGCCATTGCCGCTGCCATCGCACGTCCATCAGAGATACCACCAGCCGCAACCACCGGCACATCGCCCGCCACATCTACCACTGCCGGGATCAACGCCATGCTGGCCACAACGCCCCACACATGGCCACCCGCTTCCCATCCTTGCGCCACCAATACATCGGCGCCGGCATCAATCGCCTGTCGGGCCTCTGCAGCGTTACAGACAGTAACCATGGCTTTGGCACCTCCCGCCTTCACGCGCGCAATCGCCGCTTCCGACATGCCCCAAAACAACGAGATGATGGGAACGTCCACACTCAGACAGGCATCTATCTGATCTTCATGGGGAAATCCGACGTTCAGATTAACCGCAAACGGCTTGTCCGTCCTGTCTCTGATGTCTGCCACTGCCGCGCGGATTTGATCAGGCGTGCTTCGCCACAGCGGGATCGTACCCAGGCCACCCTCGTTGCTGACAATGCCGACCATCTTCGGGCCAACGGCACCCCCCATAGGCGCAAGAATGATCGGGCGGTCGATGTTCAGTGTATCGCAAAGACGATTGGTCATAGAGTATGGGCCTTCAAGTTATTGAATTGTCCGACCAAACAACCATCAACCGCACCTGTCCCGCAACCCAAAGCCCTCTCCACAAACGCAAAACGCCCCGGCGTTTCCACCGGGGCGTTCAAATTTTCCAGGTCGAAGCGGGCTTAGCCGCGCTCTTCCACGATCTCAACCAGATGCGGGATCGAGTTGACCATGCCGCGAACCGAAGGTGTGTCTTCCAGCTCGCGGGTTTTGTGCATCTTGTTCAAGCCCAGGCCCACCAGCGTTGCACGCTGTTTGGCCGGACGGCGGATCGGGGAACCGATCTGCTTGACGACGATGGTTTTTGCCATGGTTTAAGCCTCCTCGGTCTCGGCAGCAGGTGCCGGAGCTGGTGCTTCGTCACGCTTGGGCAGAATGTCAGCGACTTTCTTACCGCGACGCTGTGCAACCGAACGTGGGCTGGCTTCTTTTGTCAGACCGTTCATGGTCGCGCGGATCATGTTGTAAGGGTTCTGCGAACCGATCGACTTAGCAACAACGTCCTGAATGCCCAGCATTTCGAACACAGCACGCATCGGACCACCGGCGATGATCCCGGTCCCAGTTGGGGCTGTGCGCATAACCACTTTACCGGCGCCATGACGACCTTCGATATCGTGGTGCAATGTGCGACCTTCGCGCAGGGGCACGCGGATCATTTGGCGCTTGGCCTGCTCACCGGCTTTGCGGATCGCTTCTGGCACTTCTTTGGCTTTACCTTTGCCAAAGCCAACGCGACCTTTCTGATCGCCAACGACGACGAGGGCTGCGAAGCCAAAGCGCTTACCACCTTTTACGGTCTTCGAAACGCGGTTGATCGCGACCAGGCGGTCAGCGAATTCCGGGGTCTCGTCGCGTCCACCGCGTCCACCGCGCTGGTTGCCGCCCCGTTGATTTGGATCTCTGGCCATCTGGCCTCCTAATTTATCTCTGCGCCGAAGCGCCTGTTGTCCAACCGAAGTGCCATGTGGCCCCGGTCATCGAAGGTGGGATGAAACCCCACCCTTCTTTTCAGTCAAATCTACATGTCCAAATCATTGAACGTATCGTAGACCTTCTTCGACGGCACGACACCGCACCTGCTCAGAAAGGTACTTAGTTCGAGAAAGGTGGCAAAATCGGTGTGACATTCACATCCCCACACCGCCTCGCAATCATAACACAGCATAACTGTGCGACCGATTGCACCTATCTCAACCTTTCTTAGCCAGTCCTGCCCACAACGCGGGCAAGCCTTTTTCATTTAGATCTTCAACCCTGCTTCCCGCGCAGCGTCGGCCAGGGCCTTCACTTTGCCGTGGAACAGGAAACCACCGCGGTCGAAATAAGCCTCTTCGACGCCTGCCTTCTTGGCACGCGCGGCGATGGCTTCGCCAACCTTGGTTGCGGCTTCGATGTTGTTCTTGCCAACAACACCAAGGTCCTTTTCGAGCGACGAAGCCGATGCCAGCGTGGTGCCTGCCAGATCGTCGATCAGCTGGACGCTGATGTTTTTGTTCGAACGGTGAACCGACAGACGCACGCGTCCGGCGTTCACTTTGCGAAGTTTGTTCCGGACGCGCATGCGGCGCTTCTGGAACAGCTCTCTTTTGGAAAGTGCCATGTGTCCGGTCCTTACTTCTTCTTGCCTTCCTTGCGGAAGATATACTCGTCTTTGTATTTGATGCCTTTGCCCTTGTAAGGCTCCGGCGCACGCCATTCGCGGATATTAGCCGCAACCTGACCGACGAGTTGTTGATCGATGCCTTCGATGACGATTTTCGTCTGTTTCGGACAGGTGATTGCAACACCTTCCGGAATCTGGAATTCGACATCGTGGCTGTAGCCAAGGTTCAGGCGCAATACGTTGCCCTGAATAGCTGCACGATAACCAACGCCGTTGATCTCAAGTTCTTTCTTGAAACCAGCCGATACGCCGGTGACCAAGTTGCCAACCATCGTGCGGCTCATGCCCCACTGCTGCTTGGCGCGCTTGGACTTGCCGCGCGGTTCGATTGTCACCACGTTTCCGTCAATGACGATGCTTACATCGTCAGAGGCGGTGAAATCGCGGCTGCCCTTCGGGCCCTTGACTGTGACGGTCTGGCCGGAGACTGAGGCTTCAACCCCAGAAGGCAGCTCGACCGGTTTTTTCCCAATACGAGACATTGTTCTCTCCTTAGAAGACCGTGCAGAGCACTTCGCCGCCGACGTTAGCCGAACGAGCATTCAGGTCCGACATAACACCTTTTGGCGTCGACACGATCGACACACCCAGACCCTGACGGACCTGTGGGATGTCTTTCACGCCCATATAAACACGACGACCTGGGGTCGAAACGCGCTTAAGATCGCGGATAACCGGAGTGCCCTCGTAATACTTCAGGCTAATCTCGATCGCCGGATGGCCATCTTTACCGGTCGTTGCTTCGTGGCCGCGGATGTAGCCTTCGTCGGCCAGAACATCCAGAACCCATGCCCGCAACTTGGACGCAGGTGTTTCGACTGTGGACTTCCCGCGCATCTGCGCATTGCGGATGCGGGTCAGCATATCACCTAGAGGATCATTCATACCTTACCCTCCTTACCAGCTTGACTTGACCATGCCGGGGATCTGGCCATTCGACCCAAGATCCCGCAGCGCGATCCGGCTGAGTTTCAACTTACGATAATAGGCGTGTGGACGCCCCGTCAGCTGACAACGGTTATGAAGACGGGTGGCAGAGCTGTTGCGCGGCAGTTTCGCCAGTTTAAGGCGGGCCTTGAAACGCTCTTCCATCGGCTTCGATTCATCATTTGCGATCTCTTTCAGCGCGGCACGCTTAGTGGCGTATTTTGCCACCAGTGCTTCCCGCTTCTTTTCGCGTTCGATCATTGCTTTCTTTGCCATCTCGTAATCTCTCCCAGGCTCAGCTGTTGAATGGCATGTTGAAAAGCTTCAACAGCGCCTTGGCTTCTGCATCCGTGTTGGCGTTGGTGCAGATGATGATGTCCAGGCCCCAGCTTTCGTCGATTTTATCAAAATCGATTTCAGGGAAGACCAGATGCTCTTTCAGACCCATGGCATAGTTGCCACGTCCGTCAAATGACGTGCCCTTCACACCGCGGAAGTCGCGAACGCGTGGCAGAGCGACCGTGATCAGACGATCAAGGAAGTCATACATGCGGTCGCCACGAAGTGTGACCTTGGCACCCAAAGGCATATCCTCACGAACCCGGAAACCCGCAATGGACTTCTTGGCGCGTGTGATCAAAGCTTGCTGACCGGCAATCGCCGTCAGGTCAGCCTGTGCCGATTTGGCTTTCTTCGAGTCTTTGACCGATTCCAGACCTGCGCCAATGTTCAGGACGATTTTGTCCAGACGCGGGATCTGCATGTCATTCTTGTAGCCGAACTCTTCTTTCAGAGCGGCGCGAATGCTATCGGCATAGTGCGTTTTTAGGCGCGGGGTATAGTTTGCTGTGTCCAACATCAGATCACGTCCCCCGTGGTTTTCGCAAAGCGCACTTTCTTGCCGTCTTCAACTTTGAAGCCGACGCGGGTTGCTTTGCCGTTACCGTCTAGAAGGGCCAGGTTCGAAAGATCGATTGGCATCGCCTTTGGCTGACGGCCACCTTGTTCGGTTTGCGACTGGCGCACGTGACGAACAGAGATGTTGACCCCATCAACCACAGCCTTACCAGCCGATGGATTCACAGATGAAATCTCGCCCTCTTTGCCCTTGTCCTTACCGGCAAGAACAACGACCTTGTCGCCTTTTTTGAGTTTCGCAGCCATCAGAGCACCTCCGGAGCCAGCGAGATAATCTTCATGAAGCTTTTCCCGCGCAGCTCACGAACAACTGGCCCGAAGATACGGGTGCCTACAGGCTCGTTGTTGTTGTTGAGGATCACGGCGGCGTTGCGATCAAAACGGATCGCGGTGCCATCTTCACGGCGAACTTCTTTAGCAGTGCGTACGACGACGGCCTTACGGACGTCACCTTTCTTTACGCGACCGCGTGGAATGGCTTCTTTAACCGAGACGACAATCACATCGCCTACGGAAGCGTATTTACGCTTCGAGCCACCCAGGACCTTAATGCACTGAACACGGCGTGCGCCGCTGTTGTCAGCAACATCCAGGTTGGTCTGCATCTGGATCATTTGGTTTCTCCCGACCTGTGGGACCGCCTTGCAGTCATTGGCCCCAGGGTTTCGCTAAAATTAAGAAAAGTGACCGCTTATTCGGCGATCACTTCCCAACGTTTCGTCTTCGACTTGGGCGCACATTCCTGAATGCGAACCTGGTCGCCTGTCTTGAATGTGTTAGCCTCATCGTGAGCCCGGTATTTCTTGGACTTACGAATTGTCTTTTTCATAACCGGATGCGTAAAGCGGCGTTCGACCGAGACGGTAACGGTTTGTGCGTTTGCGTCGCTGGTGACAGTGCCTGCCAGGATTCTCTTTGGCATATCTTACGCCTCCTGAGCGGCTTCAGCCGCTTTTTGGTTCAAAATTGTCTTTGCACGGGCTGCGTCACGGCGAACCGAGCGCATGCGAGCAGTGTTTTCAAACTGGCCTGTGGCCTGTTGAAAACGGAGGTTGAAGGCCTCTTTCTTAAGTGCGGTCAACTCATCACGGAGCTGATCGGGAGTTTTCTCCCGCAGTTCATTGGCGTCCATCGCCGGTCTTCCTTTTTCAACATCACCGGAGAGCCGTTAGAAAACGTCACTCTGATTCCAGTGGAGTGGACAATAGAGGGGGCTTTTAGGCGGCAAACCCCCACTTGGCAAGCCTTGTTTTTAACAATCTTCCGGGCCGATTTGGTTGGGGGGAAAGTTGGCGCAACCTTCCCATACCCGGTGCCCCACCACACCTGTTAAAATGGGCAGATAGCAAACAATGTGGGATACGATATGTCGATTTTGAAAAAGGGCTTAAAGGGAGCGCCAGTCAAGCGGTTGCAGGAACGTCTCGGCATCACCGCTGATGGTGATTTTGGCCCAGGCACCGAACGCGCGCTGCGCGAGTATCAGTCCGCCAACGGCCTTGCCGTCGATGGTATCGCAGGCCCAGACACATTCTCCGCCATGGGACTGCACGAACTGGTCCTCTTGCGCAAAGGGTCGCGCGGCGCAGCCGTAAAACGCCTTCAAGAAGGCCTGGGCACAGAAACCGACGGCATCTTCGGCGCTGGCACCGAAAAAGTCGTCCGGGAATTTCAGGCATCACGCGGTCTGGACAGCGACGGCATCGCAGGCCCGGAAACTCTGGCCATGCTGGACACCTTCGAGGAAATGACCCCCGAGGTCGCTCAAAAAGCAACGGTTCAACCTGATGAAGAACACTTCGAAAGCGAACCCCTGCCCGAACTGAAGGGCGTTGATGTGGTCGCCGGGGCAGTCGTCGAGGTGCCCGAGAAAAAATCTGTCTGGGGCAAAGTCAAAGGCTGGTTCGGCTAATCAGTCCATTTCCGCCAAAAAAATCAGCCGGAATCGCAACCGCGGTTCCGGCTTTTTTGCATAGGCCTCAAACGTATTTCCTCAGGTCCACATCCGCGCAATCCCAGCTACTATGCCGGCAACACACCAGAATCGCGCCTTCAGGAGACCTGCACATGGACGTCACTGCCAAAAGCCTTAGCCCAGATCGCAAAAAGCGGTTCACCCTGATCATTCTGGCCTATCCCTTTGCAATGCTTCTGATCGGCCTCGCCGCCAACCTCCTGTTTTTCGGGATCAGCCAAGTTACCATCACCCTGCCCGCACCCATGGTGGTAAACGCCTTGATCGCCGCCGCGATCTTGCTGGTGATCAACCACGCCTGGCTGATGACTTCGACCGAACTGACCCGCCTGAACCACAACCTCCACGCCACACCCGAAGAATGGGCCGCCAGCGGAACCACCAAGGACAGCGCCACCAAAGAGGCTTTGGCTGAACTTGAACGCCGCCACAACGCCCACCGCAACACCACCGAAAACACTATCTACTTCGTGCTGCTTGCCGCAATCTTCTGCATCGTGTCCCCACCAGCAGCAGCCGCCATCACTTGGCTCACCGGCTTCGCCGTCGCGCGTCTCGGCTATACTTACAGCTATCTGCGCGGCCACGACGACGCCCGCGGCATCTTCATGAGCGCCAGTCTAATCGCAATGTTCGGCATGGCCAGTTATCTCGCCATCGCTGCGATGATCTAAGTCAAACCGGTCCCGGGAACCTCGGTCGCGCGACCCAATTGGATTAGCCCCAGGCGTAGTTAAAACTGACACTGATCCGATCATCTTCCGACATGTTCATCGGCACCTCGTGGCGCAGCCAGCTTTCCCAAAACAGCACGTCACCCACTTTCGGCGACACATAGACAAAGTTCTGCAACCCTTCGCGTGCGCTTTTATTGCGCGGCGGCGCAGCCATCATCATCGCGTGGCGCGGGTCTTCGAACTTGATCGCACTGGCATCTTCCGGCATCGCCACATAGGTGGTTCCGCTGATCACGGAATGCGGGTGGATGTGCGCCGTGTGAATGCCACCTTCGGGCAGAATGTTGATCCACAGGTCTTCCAGCTTCAGCGCCTTGTCCCCCAGATCGAAACCCAGTTCTTTTGCGAAAACCGTGACATGTGCGTCCAAGGCTTTCGTTACCGCCTCAAAAACTGGAAACCGCCACGCCAGATCGGTCAACGAGGCATAACTGGTGTAGCCCGGAAAGTCGTTGGCTTCGCACCAGTTCTGCCCAGCCTCGTCGTCTTCGGCAATCGACAAACAAGAGGCTTCCAATTCGGCGGCATCGACGGGGTCACCGTGATCCACCAATCGGGCGTGATAAAGCGGCGTGACAAAGAGATCGCGAATGTTGCTCATGTCCGCGGTCTTACCCCATCAACCACAACACCGACAATGCGTGAATGTCGCTAAACCACGGTCAGACAGGCGCATTTTGACCTATGAGCAACGGCCTGACTGACTGACCCGAATGCCAGCGCACGTACCGACCCGATGCCGCGCCTCCCCATAACGATAAGGTCTGCCTCGATTTCGTCGGCGACGGCTAACGTATCGACAGCGGGACTTGTGTCGCCAATATGGATTGCCGCAAAGGACCCACCCGACGATTTCAAGTTGTCTTCGGCTTCCTGCGTCACCTTTTGGCCGGCTTCGGCGATTTGTTCGGGGGTTGGCGGAACCTCAACGTGGCTCACAAAAGGGCCGACAACAACCATAGGCGTATCAACCTGGGGCGTATGACTTAGATGCAGCACCGCCCCATATTTCCTGGCAACATTCGCAGCCGTCGCCAATGCATTCTTCGAATGATCCGAACCGTCATAAGAAACAAGTATTGTCCTGAACATCTCAACACCCTCTCTCTGCTCCAAGTTTCTTAATTATAATGAAGTTGCCAAATCACTGCCTTGATGCGGATCAAAGTTGCCCGCCTGTTTTGGGGCCGATCACGGATCGGTTTCCAAAGGAGAATGCCCTTATTTGCCACAACTTTGACAAATACACGCGCGATTGCGCTTGTAAGGTCGTCATGGGGGTCGAGCGATCAAACGTGAAGGGCCATGCGCAAAACGAGCCAGTTTTCACGCTTTCTGCCCGCCAGCTTCAAGTTGGCGTGCCTGTTGTTGTGCCTGACAGGGGCAAAATCCGCCCAATCACAGGCGCTCTTGGAAAATGTTGAATTGGTTGGGATCGGCGTTAGCAGCACGTCCTCGCTGGCCGACAGATTTAGAACCGGAACCGGAGGATTGTCCGACGGATCAAGATACTCTTTTCAACGATACTACAGCACCGACTTTCAGGATATGCGCATAACGCTACTGTCGCCAGTCAATGCAAACTTTGGCGTAATCTGGGGCTTGGGCACAGGCGAGGGCGGTGAGAAATACCACATTGAGCCTAGCCTAAAAATCGGGTTTCTGGCCACCGAACCCATGGGCGACAACGGATTGTTGTCGCTTGCGGTCACGACTGTCCTGGGCGGCTATTTTCGCGAGGGTTCTTGCACCGCTGACTATGGTCCCATTGGCGGCGTACAGTCTGTGAACTGCCGCATGGCAGATTCGACATTGCCGCCAGCCGAAACGTTGAATTACCTTTTAAACCAGCGACCCAGCGACCAATTGGGTGTTTCACTCAGGTATCAATTGCGGTTTTAACGAAAAACGGCCGGGAAAGCCCGGCCGTTTTTTTGGGATATCCAACGCAATCACTTCGGGATGGAAATCGCTGATAGCGCGCATGCCAGACAGGCTTCGCCCTGACCATGCACCGAAACATCATAGTTTCGGATGGTATCTTCGCGCGCAGTCGCCAAAAGCTGATCTACAACTTGGGTCGGCGAGGCCGCTTCGAACTTGTCGCCCAAAATGGCAGCGTAACCGGACACGATTGGCGCGGCAAAAGACGTGCCTTCCAGGCCGCCATTCTCGCCCGACTTCACACCGACAACGAGAAAATTCGCCTGAACCAACGGATCATCACCGGCGATCGTCGAATAGCGCGCCATTGACGCCTGCTTCTTGGTGCCGCCGTCTTTGCTAAGCGCTCCGACAAACAATGTGCTCGGTGTATCGATCAAGCCAAGATTAAGCTCGTCATAGACGGTCAGAATGCTGCCACCAATGATTGCGGCAAATGACTCATCCACGGCGCCGCCATTGGAATTGCCTGCCGCTTTGACGAACACGGCACTGCCAGCTTTGGCTTGGGTAATAATCGAGTTACCCAGCGCACCAAGGTTAACCGTGCCACCGACCGGTTCCGCCAGTGCAAAGCTTAAGTTTACCACGTTCAGATCCGTGCCTGTCGCGCTGTAGTAGCGGGTAACGTCGAAAAGCACGTTTTCATTATAGTCTACGCCCGCCATCAGAACGCCATCTGACGCCAGAGCCGCTCCCGGTGCCACAAGCGAAGCTTGAAGCGTGGTCCAGGCACCATGCGATTGACTTTGCGACGTCCCATCAAGGTTGCCCGACAATGGGGTGCCATAGAAACTGTCGATAACGATCAGGTGCGATCCAACACCGGTAAAACTGCCGCCAAGCTGGGTTTCATCGAATGCAAGCGCCACATCGGTGTGCATCCATGAGTAATACCCATCCACCGTGCTGCCGCCGCCGTTGCCGCCATTTCCGCCGCCGCCACCTGGGCCACCGCCGCCGCCGCCGCGTCCCTGCGCATCAGCCGCCCCCGGCGCCATCGCCACCAGCGCAATTGCGACTAGCGGGATGAAGGATTTCTTGAGCAATGTCATCTGTGCTTCCTTCCCGTAAAGCAGGCGAGAAAAGTAACACGGACGTGAAGACGTTCAAAAAAATCTCTTAAAAAACGTCGTTTCGGACATTTCTTGCCGGATTTTGTCTGGTTTCTGGAAACAATAGGCAAAATCGCTCGCGATTATACCGGCAACGGGATTCCAAACCATTCGCGAGTCATTTCTTGCTTGAATAGCCAACAACCCCGCAATTTCACAAGACCTAGGCGTCCGCCGAACATTCAGACCGGGGCCAGCTTTCGGAAAATCTTGCAGGTTTAGAACGCTCGTTGCCGTTCCTCGTCGTTTTTACCTCTCAGCCACATTCGCTTGAACCATACTTTTGTAGAGTTCACGAATCCTCTGTGTCACTGGTCTTGCTCCAGTTCCGATCGGTTTTCTGTCGATCTCGGCAACGGGTGTTTGCGCTCCGAACGTGCCGGTCAAAAACGCTTCGTCAGCACCATAGGCTTCGTAGAGCGAATAGTTTTTCTCCCGCACGACAATGTCATTGTCACGGCAAAGGTCGATGACCTTCTGACGGGTCACCCCGTTCATGCAATAATCCCCGGTCGAGGTCCAAACCTCGCCCTTGCGCACAATGAAGAAGTTGCAGGCGTTGGTGGTATTCACAAACCCATGCGGGTCCAGCATCAATGCCTCGTCCGCCCCGGCTTGCTCGGCCTGCAAACAGGCGATCACACAATTCAGCTTGGAATGGCTGTTGTATTTGGCATCCTGGCTCATGGGCAGACCGCGCACCTGCGGAACAGTGGCAAGACGAATACCCTTGGATTGCAAAGTCTCAACTGGCTTGGAATGCTCCATGATGATCACCAACGTCGGCCCCGACCGGCTGAGCGAGGGATGCTGAAACGGCTTCACCTTAACGCCGCGGGTTAACATCAATCGGCAATGCACATCCGAATGCATGTCATTCGCCGCCGCGGTGCGTGTAAGAGCATCCAGAATACCTGCGCGGTCCATGCCCACATCCAGCGACACCGATTTGCACGATGCAAAAAACCGATCCATGTGTTCGTCGAAGAAGGCCCATTTGCCGTCATACAGGCGCATTCCCTCCCACATGCCATCGCCCAGCATAAACCCGCTGTCGTAAACCGAGACTTTGGCTTCGTCGCGATGGACGATGTCGCCGTTCACATAGATCCTGATATCCCGGTTGCGCAGATCTTCATCAGCATCATGGGTGGTCGGCTTTGCTTCAATCATGTTCACATCAGCCTTGTCGGCAGGATTAAGTCACTGGGGGCAATGCTGCCCTCCGCATCAAGGATTTGCAATTCCTGTGTTCGACAATTACCGCGACCGGATCTGCAAGCGCCATGGCTCGCAATGCCGGAGCGCCAAAATCAAAGCTCTTTATCGGCGCGGTTTTCTCGCCATCGAAGCCGTAGGTTTGCACCGATTCTGGCAATGGGTTCTGGTGGAAGCCGCTTTGGAGCCTTTGACGCAATCACGCGATCAAGCGTTGGAGATTGCACATTCATCGCCATATCAGCAGCCAACATGCCTGCCAATGTGCCCTTAGTCGTACCCAACCCATTCTGGACACAGGCAGTGTAAAGCCGCTCATCAATTTCTCCAACGACTTGCACGTTATTCAGGCTCAGGCACAGCCTCCCGCCCCATCTGAACTCCATGCCAACGTTCCGCAGTTTCGGGAACCTTGCATTGAAGGCGCGGTCATGGTCGCGGGCAACATCGTCAATGCGGCCGGACGACACTTCCATTGATGGGTCGAATGTGAACCGGTTCCTGACCACAATCCGATCACCACCTTGACCCGAAATGCGACGAACGGTGGTACCCACTGGATCTGCTGGTGTTACACCCCAAA
Source organism: Boseongicola sp. (assembly GCA_014075275.1). Lineage (NCBI taxonomy): Bacteria > Pseudomonadati > Pseudomonadota > Alphaproteobacteria > Rhodobacterales > Paracoccaceae > Boseongicola > Boseongicola sp. The sequence goes on along the minus strand of CP046179.1, from coordinate 105,783 downwards.
TGAGTTCACCACCAAGCCGAGAAACTTCATCGGGCGAAAGTTGGCGCGTCATCGACGCATAAGTGAAGACGTGCATCAGACGTCCAGGCAAGAAGCCAAAGCTGTTCAAATGCCCGTTGACGGCTAGTATAACCCGTGACGCGGTGATCTGGCCTTTCGGAGTTTTCGCGATCCAATCGCCATCGCGTTCCAAACTCACAACGGGGCTTTGCTCGTGAATGACCACACCGCTTTGCCCAAGCCCTTCGGCCAAGCCTCTTACAAAAAGGGCGGGCTGGATTATTGCGGTGCCGGGCGTGAACAATCCACTTCGATAATAGTCCGTTCCGGTGATCTGGCGCATTTTACTGGCATCGTAGATTTCGAAGTCTTCACCAAGTGCACTCAGATGGTGCGCATAATTCTGGTTGTGATCCTCGCCCTTTGATGTTGCAGCCGCATTGATTTTGCCCGACCGCGAAAATGCCTCGTTCGAAAGATTGAAATCCGTCGCCATCTGACCGGCAAAATCTATACCCACCCGGTTGTCGACGATCTGCTCGAGGTCGGCCTTATGTGAGCCGCCGTAATCTTCTGACGACAAATCATGCGGCAGATCGATCATGAAGCCCGAGTTGCGCCCTGATGGACCATCGCCCACGCGCGTGGCATCAAGCACGACGATCCGGTCGCCCGGACAGTTTTGCGACAGCCTGCGCGCCGCGGCCAGCCCGGCAAACCCGGCTCCGATAATCAGCCAGTCAGCGGTTTGCGTGCCTTCCAGCGGGGTTGGCGCCGGGGGCTCGGGCAAAAGCCGGTTCCATCCTGCGGGCCCCGGATCTTTCGGAAGCCTTTTTACGTTGATCGTCATGTTCAGTGAACTTGATTGAGGGCTTCTGCCGCCGGAATCTCGCGTTCGCGACGGGCGATATAGTCCCGCAACGCTTCGTCCGTTGCCTGCTCAAGCTTTGGTTCCTGATATTCCGACAACAGATCGCGCGCCCGCTTCAAGGCGCGTTCGGTTATCTCGACCGAGCCATCGGCTTGCCACTGCTCAATGGAATTGTTGTCAAACATCTCGGGCATGAAGAACGCGCGCTGAAAGTTCTCCAATGTATGCGGATGGCCCAGATAGTGACCGCCCGGCCCGACATCCCCGACCGCCGCCAGGGCCTCGTCGAAGTCATCCCATCGGATGCCTTCTGCCATGCGATACCCCATGGCGCACATCTCGGCATCCACCACGAACTTGGCCATCGAACAATGCATTCCAGCTTCGTTCCAACCCGCCGAATGCCAGATGTAGTTGGCCCCAGCCATCAACACCGCATTCAAAGTCATTGCACTTTCGTATCCGGCCTGGGCGTCGAATGTCTTGGCACCGCCAAGCGTGTTGGACGTGCGCCAGGGCACACCATAATACCGCGCCATCTGACCGATCATGAAGTTCATCAGGCTGATTTCCGGCGTGCCGGCCATTGGCGCACCTGACTTCATCGATACCGTCGAAAGGTAATGCCCATAAATTGCCGGGCAGCCCTTTCTGATCACTTGCGTATACGCCAACGCCGAAAGCGCTTCGGCATTTAGCTGGGCAACAGTTGGTGCCACAGACGCGGGTGTATTTGCACCACCAAGCACAAACGGTGAGCATAATACGGGTTGGTTCTTGCGGCAAAAGGCCCGCATGGCCCCCAGCATGGTTTCGTCCCAGACTAGCGGCGAGTTTCCGTTGCAATTGCCGGTGACAACGGGGTGGGTTTCCATAAAATCTTCGCCGAACAGAATGGCGCACATGTCAATGACGTCTTCAGCGTTTTTGGGGCTGGTGATCATGCCCATGAACGTTTTGTCGGAATGCTTCATCGACGAATAGGTGATGCGCAAGTGGCGCTGGCTTATCGGGTGATCATAAGGTTCGACGATATGGTGCGCCGACGAATGGATCGCGGGCAACATGTGGCTAAGCTTGTGAAAGTTCGCCAGGTCGTCCAGCGTCGGATTTCGCCTCACATCGTCAAGGTCACGCAAATATGGCGCACCAGTCATCGGCACGAATATCGAGTGATCGGCACCGAACGGTAGGTTATTTACCGGGTTTCTGGCGTGATAGGTAAAGGTCTCCGGAATTGTTGCGATCAGCTCGCGCACCAGCCCGCGGTCCAGATAGACCATCTCACCATCGACTTTCGCGCCGGCTTTGCGCCAGTCCTCCAGGGCAATGGGGTCTCGGAACTGAACCCCGACGTTTTCAAGAATGTGCATCGAGGCTGCATCGATACGTTCGACTTGCCCCTGGTCCATTGGCTCGGTCAGCGGCAGGCGGCGCTTGAGCGCTGGCAGCATCGACACATCGCGGGTCTGGCGCTGTGCCTTTCGATTGCCGCGCCCCCGACGGGCTGTTCCCACAGCTGCAACACTCATCCCACATTATCCCCGTCACGTGGATCAGTCAGATTGATCCATATTGTTTTCAACTCGGTGTATTGGTCGTGGGCGTGGATGCCATTGTCGCGGCCACCAAACCCGGATTGCTTGTATCCACCAAAAGGCGTCGAAGCGTCGCCCTCTCCGTAGCAGTTCACAGTGACGGTTCCCGCCCTTATGTCGCGCGCAGCCCTCATCGCGGTTCGCACATTGGACGTAAAGACGCTGGCGGCCAGTCCATAGGCCGTATCGTTGGCAACCTGAATTGCCTGATCCGTCGATGCAACTTCGATAACGCTCAGGATCGGGCCAAAGATTTCATCCACGGCGCGATTATCGTCCTGCCTGACTTCATAAACTGTTGGCGGCACGAACGGACCATCGACCTTACCACCAGCAAGCGCGTCGCCTTTCAGGTAAGTGGAAACCTTCGTCACATGTTCTGCATCAATCAACGCGCCCAAGTGATTTGCCGGATCAAGCGGGTCTCCAGTTTTCCAGTCCCGCAAACGGGCCTGTATGCGTTCCAACAATGGTCCCTTAACCGACTTGTGGACAATCAGGCGAGACGCGGCAGAGCAATTCTCGCCCATGTTCCAAAAGGCAGCATTGACCACATGCTCGGCCACATGATCCAAATTTTCCGCATCTTCCAGAACGACCGCCGGGTTCTTGCCACCGCATTCCAGAACGACTTCCTTGAGGTTGGAATCCGCAGCATAGTGCAGGAACCGGCGTCCAGTGTCCGTTGACCCGGTGAACGTCACCATGTCGACATCCATGTGACGGCCAAGTGGTTCGCCGACTGATGGCCCATCCCCCGGAAGAACCTGCAAAACACCGCGAGGCACACCAGCCATATGCGCAAGTTCGGCCACCCGCAGAGCAGTCATCGACGTCTGCTCGGCTGGCTTCACAATCACCGAACACCCTGCCGCCAGGGCAGGAGCAATCTTCCACGCAAGCATGAGAAGCGGAAAGTTCCATGGCAATATTGCAGCCACAACCCCGATAGGTTCGCGGACTATTAAACTGATTGCGTCGTCCCCGGCCGGGCCGGTCTGATCATATATTTTGTCGATCATTTCGGCGTGCCATTTGATGCAATGCATCGCCTCTGGGATGTCAACAGTTACGCAATCGCGGATTGGCTTGCCGCTTTCCAGACTTTCCAGCACCGCCAATTCGCGTTGGCGACGGGTCATAAATTTTACGAGCTTGATCAACACGTCCTTGCGGTGTGACGGATGTGCTTTTGACCAGTGACCCTGATCAAACGCCTCGCGCGCTTTTTGAACAGCAACGTTAACATCATCGGCACTGGCAGTGGCAATTGTCGCCAACGTCACTCCGGTCGCCGGATTTACAGTCGGCATTTTGGTGCCGCTGCTGGGCCGAAACTTCCCGTCAATATATGGGCTTGCCGGGAAATCCATGTCAGCGGCAATTGCTGCGTATTCCGCGCGTGTGAGAAGTTCTGTCATGACGGCGCTCCCTCGATAGCCGCGATTGCGGTATTCATTGTTCGAATGACCTCTTCCAGTTCGCGCCGCTGATCCTTGTTCAATGGCTGCAGGGGCTTGCGAGGAGGTCCGGCATCAATACCACGCATGGTCAGCCCGTGCTTGATGCATTGAATAAAGGCACCGCCCTGTTCAAGAACCCGCATCAGCGGCAACATCGCTGACATGATCGCCCGCCCCTTCGTAAAGTCGCCTTCAACGGCACAGGCGCGATACAGCGCAATATGCGCCTCGGGCGCAAAATTCGAACCCGCACAAACCCACGAGCGTGCACCCCAGGCAAAGAACTCCAGCGCCTGGTCGTCCATGCCGCAGGACAAGGCGATATGTGGGTAATCTCGTGCCAGCATGTGCAGCCGATTAGGATCGCCCGAGCTTTCTTTGATGGCACAAAAATTTGGGGATCGGCCCAATCGATCCAGACATTCTTCATCCATGTTGACCGACATCCGGCCGGGGTAATTGTAAAACATCACAGGCAGGTTGGCCGCGCGGTCAACAGCAAGCGCGTGCAGCGCAATCTCGCGTCCGGTTGGATAAGCGTATGGGGGCGTCGCGATTAGCAACGCGTCGGCACCAGCCTCTTTCGCGGCTTGCGCAAACATCACGCTGTCTTCGGTACGCATAGCTCCAGTACCAACAATCATCGGCACGCGCCCATCGATCAGATCACGGGCGCGGCTCATCAACTCGATCCGTTCTTCGGTGGACTGCGCATAATATTCACCCGTTGTCCCGGCAACGATCAGGCCATGGACTCCCGCATCGATCAGATGATCAATGACCGCCGCCAGTGCCTCATCATTCAGCGAAAAGTCTGAATGATATGGCGTAACCAAAGGTGTGTAGATACCTTCAAACTGCATTTTGCAGCTCCTCCAGAGAAACAACATTTGCGGGCAGCGGATCCGGACGCACAAAACGCTCCATTCGGTCGCGGGAAAGATCCCAATGCTGCAAGGTCAACTCCATCGCCAGGGCAGACTCGCGCGCTTCAATCGCAGTGATCAAGGCATCGTGTTGCTCGACGGCTTTTCCTATCAAAGCCTCTTCGGCAGACTCAGCGGGACGATAAAACGTCTGGCTTAGACGTGTGTGGTCGATCAACAGCCGATCCATGCAGGCCATCAGATACGAATTATGGGCCATTTGGCCGATTAGTTCGTGAAACAGAAAGTTCGTGATCGCGGATTTATTCGGATCCAGGTGTTTTGTTGCCTGTGCAAACTTGACCTGAAGCTCTTTCAGCATGTCCAGCTGCTCTGATGTCCGGTTTTCCGCTGCCAGATAGGAAATATTGGAATAAACCAGCGGCGCTGTCTGAAAAAATACCCGCATGGTCGGCAGATCCATGGACGCCACTTTTGCCCCCCGGTTGGCTTGTAGTCGAATGTATCCCTCGCCCGATAAGCGTTGCAGGACTTCCCGAAAAGGCGTGCGCGAAATGCCGTATTGGGCCGACAGCTTTGCTTCATCCAGGTCAGACCCCGGCTGCAAATCCATTGAAAGAATGCGCCTTTTTAGGTCCTCAAGACATTTCGATTTTGCATCTTTGGACATGTGATTCCTTTCGTATACATTTTGTATACAAAATCACATGGAGTTCAAGAGAACTTTCAGGCAGCCAATTTCGACTTTCACCGGATGCAGCCGGATGTCGCCCTTTAGTAAAACGCTCGCGACAACGAGCCGAACACTGGCACCATCAGCCCTGAAAGGGATAGGTCCGAAACCGGCGGGCTTACTTTCAACGACCGGTTGACCGGCTTGCGTCCAAATCGAATGTTGCTTGCATCGGTGTTTCGGGTTTTGCCCTGAAAAGCTGGCCAGATTACCATCACCGACAACCAACGGGAAAAACGATATGCGCTTAGGTGTTATTGGATGTGGAACAATTGCACGGCCCGCGGTTGAAGGCATTGCCTGCGACGTGCACCAGATTACAGTCTCCGAACAAAGTTCAAGTCACTCCAAAGCGCTGGCAGCGGCCTATGACAATATCAGTGTCGCCGACAATCAAGGCGTCGTAGACGCAAGCGATTTGATATTCTTGGGGTTGATCGCCGAGGATGCTCCCAAAGTCCTCCGGGAGGCTAAATTTCGTGATGACCAGAAAATAGTTTCTTTCATAGCAGCGGCCACTTTGGAACAGGCTGGTGCAATGACTCGGCCTGCGCCTGCCGTGGCGATCATGATGCCGTTTCCCAGCATAACTAGGGGCGGAACTCCGATAATGGTACAGGGTGATACCGCTCTGGTCGGTGAGATAGTTGGAGATCACAACAGCGTTTTCTCCTTGAAAGACGCCAAAGAGATGGCCTGAACCCACTTCGACTCTCTGCCCCTAACGACGCAAGCCCGCCGCCAATTTCCTGGCGGGACCTTTCTCTCAATCTGGGTAATATCGCTTGGGCGACAAACCAAACCCGGCAACGTCGTCGCTGCCTGCCCCTGCACTCCGAAGTGAAACGACCATCAAAGCCGACCTCGCCGCGTTTCATCCGCCCAAATTAGGGGCAATCGATCACTCGCTGTGCAATATTAAGTTGCCGTTGGAGACTAAAAACTCAACCGCAGCTTTGCAGTGGCGGCAGCCGTTTTGAGTCTTTGACCTTGATCTCACCACTCAATTAGATTGGCCGAAACAAGACATCGCCAAGGACCGAACTGATAATCAAAATAAGCCTGCGATGTCCCTTCGACGACAACAGGCGGTTCGATATTGATTACTATGTGAACACTCACGCCCCCATGGCTCGGGATCTGATGGGCTCCGCACTGAAAGGGTTTGAAATTGAACACGGGATCAGCGGTCGAGAGCCAGACACAAAGCCAACATATGTCGCAATTGCCCACTTGTACTTTAACTCTGTAGATGCCTATAAATCATCCTATGGACCACACGCTGCCGAGATCCAAAACGACATACCCAACTACACAGACATCCAACCAATTATGCAAATCAGCCGTGTGGAATGCTCGGATGCGCCAAAGGTAAGTTAGCACCGCGCTTCACCCAGCGAGAATTACAGTTCTCGTCTTCAGGCTCTGCCCAGTCGTTCGCTGCAAATGTCACCAATGACTGCACCGCGGACTTAGTTGCCACACGGTGTGAATATTCCAACGTTTGCTTTGATCGAACAGCTGAAGACCAGACTTTGGCAAACTGAATGCTATGGGCTGTGAAAATTTTAAGACCCCAATGGGACGTACAAGCATTTGACCTCGATCACGTCTTGATTGCTCTGCAACTCAATTCCAGGCACTTCCAGACTGCACAGATGGTAATCCCCGTCGTGGGATTGAAATAGTCGCTTGTCATCAAATCGGATGACATCGCGGACACCTTGGACTTTAAATCCATCTGCGGTTGCTGTGATCAGGCGCGGTTCTGCTCTCTGGCAATTGATGTCTGGACAGCAAGCCGGGTGAATCCACGGCTTTGCTGAAACTTCCGTTGCCGAAAGGGTGGCGATACAGATTATCGCTATGGGCTTCACTATGCTAAACACTATTTGATGGCCTTGTTTCGCGTCAGCCTTTTAAGAGCTTGGGTTCGGTTGGAATGTCCCGAAATGACTCTGAAATTGTTCTGAAATCTTCCGAACACGCGCATCAGGCCCGTGTGTTCTCGGTTCACGAACTGACACTTCGGACAGGAGAAGGCGTAGTTGTTCCCCTTCGCCGACAGTCCGCACAAGTCCTGACCGCCTTGATCGCAGCTGACGGGAAGATACTTTCAAAAGACGCATTGATAGCTGAAGTTTGGGGAAAATCTGCGGTCACGGATGACAGCCTGACCCAGTGTATTTCAGACATCAGGAAAGCGCTGGATGACGATGATCATCTTCTCCTGCAGACACATGCACGAAAAGGCTATGCACTTATGCGCGCAGATGGTGCAGCGTCACGTAATATCTGGTTCAGCAAGCGGGGCCTGGCCTCGGTCTTTGGCGTGGCAGGGGTTGCTTTGTTGTTAGCCGTTTCGTTGTGGCCGGATCGCGACTCATCCGAAAAACCAGCGATCGCGGTCCTAGCTTTCGAAGATTTCAGTCCGGCGCCCGACCAGGGATATCTAAGCGACGCGGTCGCTGAGGGGATAATCACCGAGCTTGCCCGGTTTGCGCCCTTTTCAACCATTGCCCGAAATTCCAGCTTTTCCTTTCGGGGCAAGGCTTTGAGCATTGAAGAAATTGGTGAGGCGCTGAAAGCCGACTATGTGCTGGAAGGAAGTCAGCAGAAGCTAAACGAGAAACTGATCATAACCGTTCAGTTGATCGACGCCAGCAACGGCCGGCACATCTGGGCTGAATCCTATGATGGTTCAGTGAGCCAGTTGTTTGAATTTCAGGCTGAGATCATTCGCCGCGTGGCTTCGACGGTGGGAGGACAACTGGCAGTATATCCGAACCCAACAGGAACTCGGGAAACCATCACGGCGATGCATCTTGCTGCGAAAGGCCTACAACATCAGCGCAAGTCGGGACCGGAGAACAATAGGAAATCCCAGTCATATTTTGAAGCTGCAATAAAGGCGGACGCAAATTCCTCTAAGGGCTATCTAGGAATGGGCTTTTACTACAGAAACATGGCTTGGTATGCAGAAACTGAAACTGAGCGAAACGCCATGCGGGGGAACGCGGTGGCAATGCTTGAGAGAGCTCTGGAACTCGATCCCGAGAACTATCTGACTCACTACTTGATGGGTCATTTGCACGCGGATGCAGGTGATCTTGATCTGGCCCGTGCGCGCTATGACAAGACCAAGCTGCTCAACCCCAGTTTTTCCAACGCATTTGTCGGCAGCTCACCACCATTGATTTATCGTGGCGATCTGGATGCGGCGATCGCCGATATTCAGCATGGTATGGCGATTGACCCGCTCCATCCGGAATGGTTTCACCGCTATCTTGCTTGGGCATACTGGTCTGCCGGAGACTGCGGGGCCGCGAAATCTGCGCTCGATCAATTGTCGAGACCAAGTCCTAACGCTTTGAAAACCAAAGCGGCGGTTCAAGTCTGTTTAGGCGAAACAGCAGACTCGCGAGTGACGGCGCAAGCGCTTCTTGAGCGCGAACCCAACCTTACGATCTCGATGGAGCGTGACAACTTTGATGGCCTTTGGACCGATCCGGGCAAGCTGGAGGCGTGGTTGGACGCGTTGCGTCTAGCAGGTTTACCAGAATGATCTGAGCGGTCGAGAAGCTGCCATTCATGCGCGGTGCAGCATTTGGAACTTTGGGCTCGAAGTTGCCCCTCGCTGCGCCAACCACCAACGACAGCTGAGCGGACATTCCCGCTGTTGACTAAATTATTCCAAACAGGGATTTTCCGTCTGCTGCCTATCTAGTTTAGGTGAAGTTGAATGCTAGTTTACTCCAATCCTATCCGCACGAAACGGGTCGTTTCCCTTGGGTCGGACATGGTACCAGAGTAGGGCAACTGGAAACTGGATCTTTCAACAATGACCAAAGCCGCCGCCCTAACCTTGGATCTGAACTCCACTATTATGTTGGTGTTGCTTGCCGCGGTTTGGGGAGGGTCATTTTCCTTCGGTGAAATTGCGCTGCGCGAAGTTCCTCCACTCACCATTACACTGCATAGAGTAATCTGGGCCGTACCGTTTTTGGCGCTGATTGTGCTTTTCAAAGGCATTACGGTTCCTCGATCCCTCCGAGTTTGGGGTGCTTATTTGGTGATGGGCGCGCTGAATAATGCCGTTCCCTTTTCACTGATTTTCTGGGGGCAAACGCAGATTGAAAGTGGGCTTGCTTCCATTCTGAATGGAACGACCGCCATGTTCGCGGCCGTTGTTGCAGGTCTTTTGCTTCCGGATGAACCATTGACCCCAAAGAAAATCATCGGTGCTGCTTTGGGTATTGCGGGTGTGGCTTTCATTATGGGGCCGAGTGCATTGACCGAGTTTAATCCCAGCAATCTTGCTCAGCTCGCCATCCTTGGAGCTACGTTGTCTTATGCATTTGCGGGTGTCTGGGGTAAGACAGCTCTAGCAGGCCAGCCTCCGCTCATGAACGCACTCGGAATGTTGATCGGCAGTACAGTATTGATGATACCAATCGTGTTCATGTTCGATGGGCCACCAAACCTTTCTCTCTCTGCAAGCGTGTGGGGCGCTCTTGTCGGCATGGCAGTTCTGTCGACGGCACTGGCATATTTTCTCTATTTTGCCATTCTGGCACGCGCTGGAGCCGCCAACCTGTTGCTGGTCACTTTGCTCATTCCGCCATTCGCCATCGGGCTCGGAGTGATGTTCCTTGGGGAGCAAATGGGGCTGGAAGCGTGGATTGGGTTCGCCATTATCGCATTGGGGTTTGCAGTAACTGACGGACGCTTGTTTTCGTTCCTATCTCGAAAATTTTCGACCTGAAGCGGTCGTCCGTGGAAGTTACTGCATTGGCCGATATGATCTCAAACAAAACATACCCAAAATCAAAAACCCCCGCCAGTTTCCCGGCGGGGGCTTAATTCTCAATCACGGTAAAGTCGTTCGACCGACTTACCAGTCCTCGCGAACAATCGTCCGTGTCTTGACCGGCAGTTTCATCGCAGCAAGGCGCAGGGCCTCGCGGGCGATGGCGTCGTTGACGCCGTCGATCTCGAACATCACGCGGCCAGGCTTAACCTTGCAAGCCCAGAAATCGACCGAGCCTTTACCTTTACCCATACGAACTTCGACAGGCTTCGAGGTCACCGGGGTGTCTGGGAAGATACGGATCCAGACACGGCCCTGACGTTTCATGTGACGCGTCATAGCACGACGAGCCGCTTCGATCTGGCGCGCAGTCACACGCTCAGGTTCGACCGCTTTCAGACCATAGGTGCCAAAGTTCAGGTCCGAGCCGCCTTTGGCTTCGCCCTTGATCCGGCCTTTATGCATCTTGCGGAATTTGGTGCGCTTTGGTTGCAGCATCTTATCAGCTCCTTAGTTCCGACGTCCGCCGGCACCACGAGGGGCCGGGCCGTCCTGAAGCTCTTGCTGACGACGATCGCGTGCCGCAGGGTCGTGCTCCATGATCTCGCCTTTGAAGATCCAGACCTTGATGCCGATGATGCCGTAAGGCGTCATGGCTTCGGCCAGCGCATAGTCGATGTCAGCACACAGGGTGTGAAGCGGCACGCGACCTTCGCGATACCATTCCGTCCGTGCAATTTCCGCGCCGCCAAGACGGCCCGCAACGTTCACACGAATTCCCAGTGAGCCCATGCGCATTGCGTTCTGAACGCTGCGCTTCATGGCGCGGCGGAAAGACACACGGCGCTCAAGCTGCTGTGCAATCGATTCAGCGACAAGCGCCGCATCAAGTTCTGGTTTGCGAACTTCAACAATGTTCAGGTGCAAATCACTGTCAGTCATTGTCGCGATCTTGCGACGCAGACCTTCGATGTCAGCACCTTTTTTGCCGATGATCACACCCGGACGAGCCGTGTGGATTGTCACGCGGCATTTCTTGTGCGGACGTTCGATAATGACACGGCTGATGCCGGCCTGCTTGCACTCATCCTTGATGAATGCACGGATTTTGATGTCTTCCAGCAGAAGATCACCATAGTCTTTCGTGTCGGCATACCAACGGCTATCCCAGGTCCGGTTGACCTGAAGCCGCATACCAACGGGGTTTACTTTATGACCCATTATGCTTGCTCCTCAATCTGGCGGACCTTGATAGTCAGTTCCGAGAACGGCTTGATGATTTTGCCAAAACGACCACGCGCCCGTGGACGGCCACGCTTCATCGTCAGGTTCTTGCCAACATAGGCTTCCGCCACGATCAGCTCATCAACATCAAGGTTGTGATTGTTTTCCGCATTGGCGATGGCCGACTGAAGACATTTCTTCACATCGTCCGAAATGCGCCGCTTCGAGAAAGTCAGGTCCGAAAGGGCCTTTTCAACTTTCTTGCCACGGATCATGGCTGCCAACAGGTTCAACTTCTGCGGTGACGTGCGCAACATGCGCGTCTTTGCCATCGCTTCGTTGTCCGCCACGCGGCGAGGATTCTTTTCCTTGCTCATGGCTTACTTCCTTTTCGCTTTTTTGTCGGCAGCGTGACCGTAGTAGGTGCGTGTCGGCGAATACTCACCGAACTTCTGACCGATCATATCCTCGGAAACGTTTACCGGGATGTGCTTACGGCCGTTGTAGACACCAAAGGTCAAACCAACGAATTGCGGCAGGATTGTCGAACGACGCGACCAGATCTTGATGACCTCGTTGCGGCCCGACTCGCGGGATGCTTCGGCCTTTTTGAGGACATAAGAGTCAACAAAAGGACCTTTCCATACTGAACGGCTCATCTTAGCGGCCCTTCTTCTTGGCGTGACGCGAACGCAGGATCAGCTTCGACGACGCCTTGTTCTTGTTCCGGGTGCGTGCACCCTTTGTCGGCTTGCCCCATGGCGAAACCGGATGACGGCCACCAGAGGTCCGGCCTTCACCACCGCCGTGCGGGTGATCAACCGGGTTCATCACAACACCACGCACAGAGGGGCGGATGCCCTTGTGACGGTTGCGACCGGCTTTACCGAAGTTCTGGTTCGAGTTGTCGGGGTTCGAAACCGCACCAACCGTTGCCATGCATTTCTGACGCACCAGACGAAGCTCGCCCGACGACAACCTGATCTGCGCGTAACCACCGTCACGACCAACAAACTGAGCATATGTGCCAGCCGCACGCGCGATCTGCCCGCCCTTGCCTGGCTTCATCTCAATGTTGTGGACGATCGTGCCGATTGGCATGCCCGCGAAAGGCATCGCGTTGCCCGGCTTTACGTCGACTTTCTTGCCAGCAATGATCTTGTCGCCAACAGCCAAACGCTGTGGGGCAAGAACGTATGCCTGCTCGCCGTCTTCGTATTTAACCAGCGCGATAAACGCAGTCCGGTTAGGGTCATATTCGATCCGCTCGACCGTGGCCGAAACATCGAACTTATTCCGTTTAAAATCTACAATCCGGTAAAGGCGTTTTGCCCCACCACCACGACGACGCATCGTGATCCGTCCGGTATTGTTCCGGCCCGCCTTCTTGCTCAGTCCCTCAGTGAGGGCCTTAACAGGGCGACCTTTCCAAAGCTCCGAACGGTCAATCAGCACCAGCCCGCGCTGGCCCGGCGTCGTCGGCTTATACGACTTGAGTGCCATGCTTTCTGTCTTCCGTTTGCTTGGCCGACGGGAATTTGCCCGCCGGTTGGTTTATAGGCCCCCGTAGGTGCCCGAATTCTGTTGGGTTTACCCCAAAAGCACACCACCCCGGACGAATCCGAGGTGAGCGTTCGGGCGGCTTGTAGCGGGGTTGGGTGGGGGTGGCAAGAGTTGCTTCGCGAATTCTGTGGGCCGGCGTCAAACGCAGCCAATTGCCGGCGGGCAACTGCGGCGAACGGCTGACATGAGCCCATACTACCGAACGCTGTACTATGTTCGAACGGCATCATTTAAAAGCGACACTTTGGCCAGACGGGCTCGGATCAAATCAACTGCCGCTTGTCATAACGGCATCTTCAACGAATTTAACGAACTTCGGGTCGTAGATTTTCTTCCCGTATGGGCTCTTCTCCCAGCAATTCGACATAGGGGGTCCTGAGTAGAACGCAGCCACCAATCGCTTCAGGTCGTTTAGGTCTTCTGGAACGGTGATGGATTGAAACTGCCCCCAATGCAGCCTCATCCAAATCTGACAGATCGTATCGACTTGCAGTGTGGCATCGACGCTTAAGTCCAGCTCAGAGCCTAACTCTTCGTATATTGGTTCCAGATTGGATGACTTGACCCAGTTCTCGCGCAGCTGCTGATTGTTCACCATCGCAAGATCGATTTCTCTGGCGCCCTCACCTCTCGCCGTTCGAGAGGTATCTGCCGCTGAAAGCCGCGCGAACCTGATCTGAACGGCGATGTAGATCAGGGAAATGACCAGTGCACACGCACCGACGATCTGTGTGACTTCCGATATTGTTTCCCAAGGCATGTTTGGTTCTCCTCTTCCGACCTTTCTCGGTGTTCCTCTCTGACTCCGATTCCGGTTATCAAAGCGGCTTAGCTAAAGGCGAAAACCGTTCGCGCCAAACGACGCAACGCTTCGCATCTCGGTGTTCGTAAGCGTCCATTGCGGCCTTCGGGTCCATAGTGAACGCATTCTCGGCGTCTTCACCCAGTGCTGTCAGGCGCATCGAATACCACGCCGTGACACCTCCGCGCGGCGGCGCGACGAACATTGGAAATTCCGGATCGCCGCCTGCATCACTGAGCCAAGCATTTGCCAGCGACGGGTTCAAAACCATCGCGCGGGCAAGGCTGATGCCATCGGCAGAGCCATCCTGAATGGCTTTGGCTGCCTGCTCACGGGTTTCAAACCCGCCGGTCAGAATAATGGGGATAGATGTGATGGACTTGGCGCGTTTGGCAAAGTCGATGAAATAGGGCCCGGACGAGGAGACTCCATCAGAGCTTGATTCAGCTCCGGGAAAATACGTTCCGCCGCTCACGTCGATTAGGTCCGCCGATGTTGCATCAAGCAGTCGCACAACCTCCAGCGCTTCGTCCTGCGTCAAACCACCCTCGAGCATGTCGGTAGAGTTGATCTTGATGCCAATTGGGTAGGCTGGCCCGACAGCGTTCCGCACTGCGTCAATCACTTCGCCGATGATACGGAAACGCCCGTCGATCGCGCCGCCGTAGTAATCTGTCCTGCGGTTGAATAGCGGGGACAGAAACTGGCTGAAGAGAAACCCGTGTCCAGCATGGATTAGGACGCCACCGAAACCGGCCTCCTGTGCAAGTGCAGCAGCTTGAGCGTAAGATCGAGGCAGGTCTTGGATTTCATCCAAAGACATGCCGTCGCATTTCAAACCCTCTACATCCAGCGGTGACGGCCCTTTGGGAGTGCTAATTGGTCCATGCGCCAAGGCACCAGCATGACCAAGCTGCGGCCAGATTTGCGCACCTTTCGCTGAGCCGCGTTTCGCCAATTCATGCAAGGCTGCCAAGTCTGCGTCCGGCACCAAGACGAGGTTGCTTGGTTTCTCGGCGTAATGCGGGGTGGTCTGCACCTCACCAATCAGCGACAGCGCCGCACCTCCCTCCGCCCATCTTTCATACAGGCGTATCTGAGCTTTGGTCGAGTTTCCGGCACCATCGCCAAGGGAGTCAGACATCGCCGATTTGATAAGGCGGTTCTTCAAGCGAACGCCACAGGGCAGGTCCAGCGGTTGTGCCAGAAGGTCGATTGCGTCCTGGGTTTCCATGTCATCCCTCCATCGGAATATTTCGATTTGCCATTTTAATGGCGCACAATTCAGAGCAGGTGCGCTCATTCGTTTGTCTTACGGTTTTAGAAGTTCGTTTTGGACGGCGGTCAGAAACGCCTGAATGCTTTCTTCGTCTCGGCGATAAAACGTCCATTGTCCGTGGCGTTCAGCCTTCACAAAGCCTGCTTGTTTCAGCAATCCCATGTAGTTCGAGATCGTGGATTGCGATAGCTTCGCCTTTTCCTGAATGTAAGCGACACAGACACCTTCCAAGTCTTCGTGTCCCGGTAAGGCAGACGGAAAGTTCGAGCGGTCCTTCAGCCACTCAAGAATCTGGCGGCGCGTCGGGTTGTTCAGAGCTGATATTGATTGATCGATGTCCATAAATCGAAATATCTCGATATTTATCTTGTTGTCAAGCTAGCCTGCGTTGCCAAAGCAGCCTTTGGCGCAGTTGCAGCGAAATGGCGCTCCGTCCCGCGGAGCGGGCATTAATCTCTCCACCTTCACCCATTAACTACCCCTTAACCTTCCTTACCCTCAACCCCACATCTGGGGGCGTTGCCGATTTCGGACCCTACGTGCACCGACGCGATACCGACGTCATACCGACACGATACAGACACCTCGTTTCCACCCATATCCCTTAAAACAAAGGCGTTAACCATTTGGGATGTTGCCTGCGCACGCAGCCCCCACCGAACGTTGCGCAAAACGAAAAAGCCCCGCCATACCCGGCGGGGCTTTCAGCTTTCCAAGAGGTCCC
The DNA here is from genome assembly GCA_014075275.1 of Boseongicola sp. Lineage (NCBI taxonomy): Bacteria > Pseudomonadati > Pseudomonadota > Alphaproteobacteria > Rhodobacterales > Paracoccaceae > Boseongicola > Boseongicola sp. Next base: position 89,829 of record CP046179.1, on the reverse strand, counting down.
GGATCGGGTCCGGGACGGGTCGGCTAATGGTCCGAATTCACGCCAATCAAGTTGTCGTTCTCGGACATCACACGCCGTTTAATGGGCGTGTTTCAGTACATTCCAGCCAAAGATCAGCACGCCGATCAGCACCAGCAGCTCGGATATCGGTGCCAGCGGCACCATCGCCGCCTCGCTGATACTGTCGCTCAACAGCAGGAACAGCATCACATTCAGCACCACGGCACCCGCCGCATGTGCCCAGAAATGAATGCTCGCCAACCGGCCTTCCGCCATTGCCGGGAAGCTCTTGTAAGTTAACGCAAAAACCACCGACAAAACAAACCCTAAAAGGTTGATATGCGCGTGCGACGCCGCCAGCGAATGATCCCCTGACCCGCCCATATACATGCCAATAAACAGGCCGATCACCAGAAACACGGTGCCCAACAACAAAAAATTTCGAGATACGTTCATGACTTTGCCCTTTTGATGTGTTCGTTATTTGCCTGCTTGCGTGACTATGCTTAATCCAACCTCGTTCGCTTTGGCCATAACCATCGCGATGTCCGGCTCCTTCGGCTCTGGAAGCTCGGTCTGATCATCCGGCAGCGGGCTGCCGATTCCGGTGAAAAAGGCGTCATGCATGTGCCCCGGCGCGTTCACGATCAACAGGCGCGCAGGCGTGTCGCCAACCGCCTCAAAGGCATGTACCGCCCCATCCGGTATCACAATGAAATCGCCCTGCCCTGCCAACAACTCCCTGCCATCAACCAAAAATCCGACCTGCCCTTCAAGGATGTAGTAGCTCTCGGTTTCCCCGGCGTGATAGTTCGGCGGCGCTCCTGCGCCCGGCGGCACCAAACATTCTACGAAACAATATTTTCCCATAGTCTCGGACGGAAACGCATGAAACCGCAGCAAGGAATTCAGAACATTGTAAGTGCGCGGTCTATCAGACATTTCAAACTCCTTGACGACTCGGTTCGGTGACCTATGATAACTATGTCTCATAACGAGACAAGTGTCTTATTAGGTGGCATATGTCCGGACCCCATGAACGCACCGCCCAGAAGCACCGAACCAGAGAAGCCATCCTGGAAGGCGCGCGCGAATTGCTTTCCGAGGGCACAGCCATCACGGTTTCTGAGGCGGCAAAGCGAAAAGGCATATCGCGGGCAACCGCTTACCGATACTTCAAGAAACCTGCCGCCCTGGCAGCAGAAGCTGGCCTCGCGGTCGAAGTGGCCAGTTACGAAGATATAACCGAAGGCGCGACCACCGTCCGGGAAAAGTTGCTGGCGATCAACCTATACATGTTTGACCTGACACTTGAAAACGAGGTGGGATTTCGCCAATTCCTCGCGCGCTCTTTGGACACACATGCAAGCGGCAACGAACCAAGCGCCGGACGCCGTGGGGCAAGACGCATCAATATGTACCACCAAGCATTGGAACCGATCCGCGACAAAATTGACAGCAGCGTCGTTCAAAAACTGACCAGCGCATTGGCGGCCATCACAGGGATTGAGGCAATGATCGGATTACTGGATGTTGCCGCATTGGACAAATCCACAGTTCGACCCATCGTTGCTGAAATGGCCGAGGCTATAATCGACAAGTATCTTGTCGACATAACCGAATGACGCGCCCCAAGCCGCACACATTAGTGATTAAATATGTCTTAATAAATTAGTAAGGAAATTTAGTTTGCCTTAACTACCTGTGCCGTGGTCGAGTGCGATTGCACGCCAAAGGCGAACGCCTCGGATCGTGCCGCCTAAAATGCTCTTAGGTATTTCGAACGTCGAAACAGCGAGGGAAACAATGAAAATATTTACAGCTATGATTGCCGCTGCCGCAATCTTCGGTGCCACCACTGCATCCGCGGAAGTGCTGGACCCCAAAGGTATCAAAACAACCGGTGAATATAATGAGCACGGCACAAAGTATCCGGTAACAGGATTTCGCGGCCTGCCGTGGTCCATGCACTGGGAAGACATGAAAGATCAGGGCACCACTCAGTCCAACCGTTACAAAAGACTTCTGACTTGGGCAGAAGATAACGGCGTTGAAATAGATGCCGTCCCAAACACCGAGTATTCCTACACGACTGTTGTCGGCCCCGGCGCACCGCTGGAAGCTAAGAATATGTGGGCGGGAACATTCAGCTTTGAACCGGGTGCGGTTTATGGCGTCGGCCAACATGCGTCGTGGGAAATTTACCTTGTCGTCAAGGGTCAGGCGGACTTTTACAACTACGACAAAGTCACACATGCCAAAGAAGGCACATGGATCATCACACGGCCTTTCGATCCCCATGGCATCAAGAACACCTCCGAAACAGAGGATCTGGAAATCGCGTGGTTCTGGTGGAACGAAGATCCAAATCGTCCGAATTGGGCAACCGGTGGCTTGCCATTCCAGCCTGCACAATTGTGGATCGGTCGCGGATTGGACCCAGAATTGAAACCGTCTGACTTGCCAGCAGAACCAACCGGCGATGATCGCTTCAAATATATGTATGCCAGCGAAGACGAAGTTCAGTAACGCTGCACTTTAGGTCCATAAAGGCCCTTAAATCTGGCAGAGCGCGGCGCATATATCACCGCGCTCTGTTGTCTGTTTTCAATTGATATTTCGCACCCTGCCGCTCCCCAAAAGCCATTCCAATCTCTTAAAAACTGCCTCAACTGAAGGCGCTAACCCAGCAGAGAAGCGCCCTTTTCGATATTTGAAAAAATGCCAAACCTCCGGCAAACTCCCACCACATTTTCGCTCTAACAGGGTAGTCAGTTTATTCGTTTAGGAGAATTTTATGCTCAGGGGATCCATTTGCTCCATGGCGGCCGCTCTTGCACTATCGGGATGCTTTGCTGCGGAAAACTACTACGTTGAAACTAGGAACGGCTCAGACATCTACACTTTCCAAGTCAATGCACCCGCTTCAACCGCCTACAACCATTTTCTAAAGATGCAGGCCGAAAGTATCTGCCCACATGGATATCGCGTCGTCGATTCTAAGCTGTTGCGCCAAGGCTTCAGCCGTATGAACCCAGGCAGCATCTATCAAGTCACCATCGCCTGCCCCGCGCGGTAGGGCAGACAATCACCACGGCCATAAATGCGGCACCGCCGCACCTGAGCTGGATGAAACTCCGGCTTGGGCTATTCTCCCGATGGATCGCCACAATTTCGTCCGACACAGAGCCTAAAAGCGCTACCAAGTAACGAGGGAGAACGCCGCGATGTCAGACACGGCTAATGATGACCGGGCAAAATTCGGCTTGGCGGGCTTCCTTCTGGGGGCCGTTGCCGTGCTTGTCATACTCATCCAACTTTCTGCCTTCTTCGCTCCGAAAGAAGAGAAAAGCACCGGCCAGGTCATCGGAGAAATCGCCGCCGATATCCGCCAATCTGCTCAACGCGCCCTGTCAGGGGAACCTGCTCCGCCGCCTCCACCGCCCCAACAGGATTACTCCCAGATCATTACTATCGGCGCACTTTGCCTTGCTGGTCTGGCCATAGCGCTTGGCGGCATCGGCCTATTCAAACACGAACCCCGACCCCTGTCATTCATGGCCGTCGGGTTCGGAGCCTCAGCCTTTGTGATGCACTATGTATTCTGGCTGGCGATCTTGATCTGCGGCATCGCGCTCTTGATTAGCATCATCAATAATCTTGACGGCATACTTGGCGGCTGACCAAGACTCAACCGCAAGGAAGCTGGCCCAACCGGTCGGGGAATTGCCTTCAAAACGCTTCGGCCGGCTTGACCCTGAATTCCGACCGCCACCCTTATCTGCGCTCCGTCCAGCATTCGGCCATTCAAGACGTACCAGTGGTCCGGTGTGTTCCAGCACCAGTCAACCGGACTCGGCGTGCGGTGCCATTTACACAGTCCATAGAATTGCGGGCATTGCCGCCCCCTTTTCAAATTGAAATGCGACTCCGCTGTCTTGCCAACTCCAGATCGCAACCTTGCAGATTGGTCCGTGGCAAATCTCCTCCGAAACCGAAATCATGCGTTTCCAGATGTTGATTTACGACGAACGCCCCCCAAGGCATCCTGGACAAACTGCACCGGGGCGACTGTATCGTCGAAACGATTGGCGAGGACGGAACGCGCGCGCAACATCGAGAGACGACGGAGGGGACGAATGAAACACTCCCTTTGGGCATGAGTGAGAGATGCCCTATCACCGGCCTTTTTGATACCAGTGGAGAGGTCTCGTCACCCCTTAGTATCGGCAACTGCAGCGGTTGAGCGGGCGCAATCTCGACCAGAGATAACGGCGGCGGGTCAACCGGCAGCGGCTGTAACAGGTGATCCTCATCATTGATCACGAGACAACGGGGCGCCATCTTCGGATGGGCCCTTTTTGCGCGAGTTCCAATGTCCAAGCTCTTTGAAAGCCACGAGCCTCAGCACCCATCGCCCGCCCTGTTAACACCCAAACAACTTTTCTTAACCCCAATCCCACATCTAGCGGCGTTGCCGATTTTCGACCCTACGTGCACCGACGCGATACCGACGTGATACCGAAACCCCATTTAGCCCCATTCCCCTTAAAATACGGGCGTCAACGATTTCAGGTGTTGCCTGCGCACGCTTCCCCCACCGAACGTTGCGCAAAACAAAATAGCCCCGCCGTTTCCGGCGGGGCTATTTCGAACATTGCGCCCGATCGCACTGTTTTACATTGGTCGCCTCCCGCGCCTCGATGCGATAATCGGAACCGCGCAATTTGGACAATAACCAGGCACATCGAACGCACTGCGCTTTAGCTTGAAACGATCAATGTCAACGCGAGTCACACCGACATCCTGCAAAAAACGATCCGACAAAGTTTCCAAGCTATCATGCCCGCGCCGAGGATTGTTCAGCCTTACAAACAACCGTCGCAGCTTCTGGGCAATCGTTGGCGCAGGGCGCGGCGTTGGTTCGGCTGTTACTTTTGTGTCTGGAATAAAGTTTGGAATCACAACAGCTTCGGCATCTTCAATCTTCTCGAAATACATGGGTTGTTCCTTTCATAATTTCCTTGTTCGCTTCCCGCACCGGCGCAAAGCGGCCCCGAATGCCATCCGGGATTTGATTGGTTCATTTTCTGGTCCCGACATCCGACCGCCACACGTTGGAGGCTTTGGACTTAATCAGGCTTCAACGGCGGCGGGACACTTTGTTTTCCTTGAACTTCATCTCGCCATCGTGTTCTGACGACCACTTTTCTAAAGGGTCTACAGACTAGTTTTTCGCGAAGATTGCGCATCTCGTAAGAAATTCTCGCAATATTCATCCGATTATGCGAGAATTCCGCAAATCATTTGGTGGGCCAATGGACACGCTCGACGATTTCGACCAACGCATCCTCGACCTGCTACGGATGAACAGCCGCCGGACGGGTGAACAGTTGTCTGACCTGATTGGTTTGTCCCCTGCCGCCTGTCTGAGACGCGTTCAACGCCTGCGAAAGATCGGAGCAATCGATCGAGAGGTCGCCATCGCCTCTGCCCGGTTTCGGGATAAAGGCACGAAGATCATCGTTCTCATCACCATCGATCGGCAGAATCCCCGCTTGATGGATGAATACTGCAATAACCTACGCAGGCAGGACGAAGTTGTTAGTTTGAATTGGGTCACTGGCGACGACGACATTGTGATGATCGCTGAATGCAAGTCGATGGCAGACTTCGCCGATTTCAGCGCGCTTTATCTGAATGAAACGCCGGTCATAGGTTATAAGACGCTGGTTTCGCTGAAAGAATACGACACTATTTGTGACTAAGAAAAATGCCCCGCCGTTTCCGGCGGGGCTTCTTCAATCTCAAACCAGCGGGGTCAAATTCCACCCTGAGGTAGGCCGGGGTTCACCCCGGCACACGCCTCAAAGTCCGGTTGTTACGTCGATTGTGTTGCCGTCTTCCAGCGTAACATACGCCTTCTTAACGTCTTTCCGCTTGCCCAACTGCCCGCGAAACCGCTTGACCTTACCCTTGGTGATGGTCGTGTTCACGGCCTTCACCTTCACACCAAACAGGCCTTCAACAGCCTCTTTGATCTGTGGTTTGTTCGCGTCGATTGACACTTCAAAGACAACCGCACCGGCCTCAGAGGCCATGGTCGACTTTTCCGTGATGATCGGCTTGCGGATCACATCGTAATGCTCTGTTTTCGCACTCATTTTAAACGAGCCTCCAACGCTTCGACCCCTGCTTTTGTGATCACCAGGGTGTCACTCTTCAGGATGTCATAGACATTTGCACCCATCGTCGGCAGCACATCCACACCTTGGATGTTCTGTGCAGCGCGGGCGAAGTTTTCGTCCACAGCGGCCCCGTCGATCACCAATGCGCGCTTCCAGCCGAGGCTCGCAACCTGCTTGGCCAGTGCACCTGTTTTCACGTCCTTGGCAGACGCTTCATCCAGGATCACCAGATTGCCGGTTGCCGCTTTTGACGACAGCGCATGCTTCAGACCCAGTTTGCGGAACTTCTTGGTCAACTCGTGACCATGGCTCCGGGGCGTTGGACCCTTATAGATGCCACCACCGCGGAAGATCGGAGCGTTCCGGGACCCGTGGCGTGCGCCGCCGGTGCCCTTCTGGCGATAGATCTTCTTAGTGGAATAGCTTGTTTCGGAACGGGTTTTCACCTTGTGGGTCCCAGCTTGCGCATTGCTACGCTGCCAGCGAACCACGCGGTGCAGGATGTCGGCGCGCGGCTCGAGACCGTAGATCTCGTCGCCGAGATCGACCGACCCGGCTTTCTTGCCGTCCAGTTTGATCACGTCGAGTTTCATTCCTCACCGTCCTTCTTTTCAGCTTCAGCCGCTTGGGCTTCAGCAACTACATCTGTCTTCGCTTCTTCAGCCTCAGCAGCTTCCATCGCGGCCTGCTCTGCTGCAGCAGCTTCCGCTGCGGCGGCTTCGGCTTCGGCGGCAGCAGCAGCTTCTTCAGCAGCCTTTTCAGCAGCAGCAGCGGCAGATTTCAACGCAGCAGGCAGGATCACATTCTCAGGAACCGGCTTCTTAACCGCATCCTTGATCGTTACCCAGCCACCTTTGGAACCCGGAACAGCACCTTTGACCATGATCAGACAGCGGTCGGCGTCCGTGCGGACAACCTGAAGGTTTTGCGTCGTCACCCGGGCAGCACCCATGTGACCAGCCATCTTTTTGCCTTTGAAAACGCGACCAGGATCCTGACACTGACCCGTTGAACCGTGACTACGGTGCGAGATCGACACACCGTGGGTGGCCCGAAGACCACTAAAGTTCCAACGTTTCATAGCGCCTTGGAAGCCTTTACCGATGGACGTGCCAGACACGTCTACGAATTGGCCTTCAAAGTAATGGTTCGCGGTAATCTCTTCGCCCACGTCGATCAGGTTTTCCGCATCAACGCGAAATTCCGCAATCTTCCGCTTCGGCTCAACCTTGGCGGCGGAGAAGTGTCCGCGCATAGCTTGCGAGGTCCGCTTGGCCTTTGCAGTGCCCGCACCAAGCTGAACAGCCGAATAGCCGTCCGTCTCAGCCGTGCGTTTTGCAACAACCTGAAGTTTGTCCAGTTGGAGAACGGTCACAGGGATCTGCTTTCCGTCGTCCATGAAAAGCCGGGTCATGCCGACTTTTTTAGCGATCACACCAGAGCGCAACATAATCTATGCCCCCCTTAGACCGAAATCTGAACGTCCACACCAGCAGCAAGATCGAGCTTCATCAGCGCGTCAACTGTCTGGGGTGTTGGATCAACGATGTCGAGAAGACGCTTGTGCGTCCGGATTTCGAACTGATCACGGGATTTCTTGTCAACGTGTGGACCACGAAGAACCGTGAACTTCTCAATCTTGTTTGGCATCGGGATTGGCCCACGGACAGTTGCGCCAGTGCGCTTTGCCGTGTTGACGATTTCCTGAGTGCTGGCATCCAACACACGGTAATCAAAGGCTTTTAGCCGGATGCGGATGTTCTGACTGGCGACTGCCATTGTCTTATCCTTTCGTTGAGAGGTGGAGGCCGTCAGACCTCCACATCGAACTAGTTTCGTTTACTCGACGATTTTCGACACGACGCCGGCGCCGACGGTGCGGCCGCTTTCGCGGATCGCAAAGCGCAGGCCCTGTTCCATCGCAATCGGCGCGATCAGCTCAACGCCGAACGACACGTTGTCGCCGGGCATGACCATCTCGGTGCCAGCGGCCAGTTCAACTGTGCCGGTGACGTCCGTCGTGCGGAAGTAGAACTGCGGGCGATAGTTCGCGAAGAACGGCGTGTGGCGGCCACCTTCGTCCTTGGTCAGGATATAGGCCTCGGCCTCGAACTTGGTGTGCGGCTTGACCGAACCCGGCTTACACAGAACCTGACCGCGCTCAACGCCGTCACGATCAACACCACGCAAAAGTGCGCCGATGTTGTCGCCTGCTTCACCACGATCCAACAGCTTGCGGAACATTTCAACGCCTGTGCAGGTCGTCTTCTTGTTGTCGCGGATGCCGACGATTTCGATCTCGTCGCCCACGTTGATCACGCCACGCTCAACACGCCCCGTCGCAACCGTGCCGCGACCCGAGATCGAGAACACGTCCTCGACTGGCATCAGGAACGGCTGGTCAATCGCGCGCTCTGGGGTTGGGATCCATTCGTCAACAGCCGCCATCAGCGCCTTGATCGACTCTTCGCCGATCTCGGGCGAGTTGCCTTCCATTGCCGCCAGAGCCGAGCCCTTGATGATCGGAATATCGTCGCCAGGGTAATCGTAGCTGCTCAGCAGTTCACGGATTTCCATTTCGACCAGTTCCAGAAGCTCTTCGTCGTCAACCTGGTCAACCTTGTTCATGTAAACGACCATAGTCGGGATGCCGACCTGGCGACCCAAGAGGATGTGCTCGCGGGTCTGAGGCATCGGGCCGTCAGCTGCGTTCACAACCAGGATCGCGCCGTCCATCTGTGCGGCACCAGTGATCATGTTCTTCACATAGTCAGCGTGGCCAGGGCAGTCGACGTGCGCATAGTGGCGCGCTTCGGTTTCATATTCGACGTGCGCCGTCGAGATCGTGATCCCGCGCGCTTTTTCCTCAGGCGCGCCATCAATCTGGTCATACGCTTTGAAGTCGCCAAAATACTTCGTGATCGCCGCCGTCAGCGTCGTCTTGCCGTGGTCAACGTGACCAATCGTGCCAATGTTAACGTGCGGTTTATTACGTTCAAACTTTGCCTTTGCCATGATGGCCTCCTTATCGTCTCGGGTGGCGGGGAAACCCCGCCCTACGGGTTGTGGGTAGGCCGGGGTTCACCCCGGCATCCCGGTTATGCGTATTTCGCTTGGATCTCTTCCGAAATGTTATTCGGAACCGGATCGTAGTGATCGAACTGCATTGTGAAGTTCGCACGACCCGATGACATCGAGCGCAGGTTGTTGATGTAACCAAACATGTTGGCCAGCGGCACGAAGGCGTCGATTGCGATGGCGTTGCCGCGCGAATCCTGACCCTGCACCTGACCTCGACGGGATGTCAGATCACCGATGATGCCGCCGGTGTATTCATCCGGCGTTACAACTTCGACTTTCATGATCGGCTCAAGCAGTTTCGCACCGGCTTTTCTCATGCCTTCGCGCATACACATGCGTCCGGCGATTTCAAAAGCCAGAACGCTGGAGTCAACGTCGTGGTATTTACCGTCGATCAAAGCCACCTTGAAGTCGATCACAGGGAAACCAGCCAGAGGCCCGCTGTCCATGACCGAATTGATGCCTTTTTCAACACCCGGGATGTATTCCTTGGGCACCGAACCACCAACGACACGGCTTTCGAAGGAATAGCCTTCGCCAGCTTCTGTCGGAGAAATGATCATCTTCACTTCGCCGAACTGACCAGAACCACCCGACTGTTTCTTGTGGGTATAGGTGTGCTCGACTTCGCGGCTGATAGTCTCACGATACGCAACCTGTGGCGCACCGATGTTGGCCTCAACTTTGAATTCGCGCTTCAGACGGTCGATCAGGATGTCCAGGTGAAGTTCGCCCATGCCCTTCATGATCGTCTGACCGCTTTCCAGGTCAGTCTCAACACGGAAGGATGGATCCTCAGCAGCTAGACGCTGCAAACCGAGAGACATCTTTTCTTGATCAGCCTTCGTCTTCGGCTCCACCGCAATCTCGATAACCGGATCAGGGAACGTCATCGTTTCCAGAACAACCGGATCGTGGACCGAAGACAGCGTATCGCCTGTGGTCGTGTCCTTCAGACCGGCCAGCGCGATGATGTCGCCCGCAAATGCTTCGGTGATCTCGTCCTGCTTGTTCGAGTGCATCATGACCATACGGCCAATGCGCTCTTTCTTGCCTTTGGTCGAGTTGATCAGGTTGTCACCCTTGGCCATCTTACCCGAGTAAATACGGGTGAAGGTCAGCGTGCCCATGTAAGGGTCGTTCATGATTTTGAACGCCAGACCCGAAAAAGGCATGTCGTCGTCCGCACGGCGGGCGATGTCACGTGTTTCTGTCTCGTCACCGGGTTTGAAGCCCATGTAATCAACAACATCCAGCGGGCTGGGTAAGAAGTCGATCACGGCGTTGAGCAAAGGCTGAACGCCTTTGTTCTTAAACGCAGAACCAGCCAGAACCGGAATGAACTTAATCTCAAGCGTGCCTTTACGGATCAGCGCGCGCAGCGTGTCCACGTCAGGCTCTTCGCCTTCCAGGTACGCCATCATCGCGTCGTCGTCCATTTCGACGGCGGTTTCAATCAGCTTGCCGCGCCATTCGTTGGCCAGCTCTTTCAGACTGTCGCGAATAGGGCGTTTTTCCCAGGACGCGCCCAGGTCTTCGCCAGCCCAAACCCACTCTTCCATGGTGATCAGATCAACAATGCCTTCAAGCTCAGTCTCGGCGCCGATTGGGATCTGAACGGGTGCCGGAATAGCACCTGTGCGATCCTGGATCATGTGCACGCAGTTGAAGAAGTCAGCGCCGATCTTGTCCATCTTGTTGACGAACACAATGCGCGGAACTTTATACCGGTCTGCCTGACGCCAAACCGTTTCAGTCTGTGGCTCGACACCGGCGTTGGCGTCCAGAACGGCAACTGCGCCATCCAGAACTGCCAGCGAACGCTCAACTTCAATGGTGAAGTCAACGTGGCCGGGTGTGTCGATGATGTTCAGACGATGCTTTTCGGTATCGGCTGTTTCACCGTCTTCGGTCCGCTCCCAGAAAGTGGTCGTGGCAGCCGATGTGATCGTGATGCCGCGTTCCTGCTCCTGCTCCATCCAGTCCATGGTGGCAGCGCCATCATGCACTTCGCCGATGTTGTGGGATTTGCCGGTGTAATACAGGATGCGCTCGGAACAGGTGGTTTTGCCTGCATCGATATGCGCCATAATCCCGAAGTTACGGTAGCGGTTTAGTGGATATTCGCGTGCCATTGGGGCTGCTCCTAGGGACGTCTGTTACCAGCGGTAGTGGCTGAACGCTTTGTTGGCGTCGGCCATCTTGTGGGTGTCTTCACGCTTTTTCACGGCCGAACCACGACCATTCACAGCATCGGACAATTCACCAGCAAGACGCTCTTCCATGGTATTTTCGTTGCGGCTTTTGGCGGCTGCGATCAGCCAGCGAATTGCCAGCGCTTCGCGACGCTCGGGGCGCACTTCGACAGGAACCTGATACGTCGCACCACCAACCCGGCGCGAGCGAACCTCGACCGACGGTTTGATCAGCTCAAGACCCTCGTGGAACACTTCCAACGGGGACTTCTTCAGGCGATCTTCAACACGATCAAACGCATTGTAAACGATGCGCTCGGCGACGGATTTCTTGCCGTCAACCATCAGGTTGTTCATGAATTTGGTCAGAACCCGGTCACCATATTTGGCATCAGGCAGAACTTCGCGCTTTTCGGCGGCGTGACGACGAGACATCTCAGATTCCTCTTACTTCGGACGCTTGGCGCCGTATTTCGAACGACGCTGCTTACGGTCTTTGACGCCCTGGGTATCCAGAACACCGCGCAGAATGTGGTAACGCACACCCGGAAGGTCTTTTACCCGGCCACCACGGATCAGAACCACAGAGTGCTCCTGAAGGTTATGGCTTTCGCCCGGGATATAGCTGATGACCTCGAAACCATTGGTCAGGCGCACTTTTGCAACCTTCCGCATGGCCGAGTTCGGCTTCTTTGGCGTCGTTGTATAGACGCGGGTGCAAACGCCGCGCTTTTGCGGGCAGCTCTCGAGGTGCTGGGACTTCGAGCGTTTTACTTTTGGCTGCCGGGGTTTCCGGATCAGCTGTTGGATCGTGGGCATTGGGTTAATCTTCCCCGTGTTGCAACACTTATGTCTTCTCCCGCATCAGATGCGGGCATTTCGGTTCATGGGATACGCGCGTATCCCGGCTTCGTCGTCGCGCAGTCGTGCGACCACGAAAACGCATTCAACCGCAGCGCTCCCAATCTGTCGGGAACACGCGGTGGGTATCCAGAGGATCGGAGCAATTTTGCCCGGATCATGACCACTTACATCTGTTAAAGCCTTGTCGAGCGATCAACCCGAGAGGCCAAGTGCGCGCCGTATAGAAGGAGTCGCAGACCCTGTCAACAGCACCCAAGCCCTGAAATCAGGCACTTTCCTCACCTGTTGCAGCCGTCTGCGTCGCACGCTCGCGCCAAAGTGTATAAACCCCAGTCGCAACAACGATCACAGCCCCGATCATCGTCAAGGAATCGGGCCATTCGTCAAAGACAATCAGGCCCAGAAACAGCGCCGCCAGCAGACTGGTATAGCGAAACGGCGCAACAAAACCGATGTCTCCCACACGCATCGCCATGACCGCAAAAAGATACGCGGCGATCACTGAAACCACCGCACCAGCAAGAAAGGCAATGTCCAAAGTCGTCATGGGAACCCAATCGGTGAACGTCGCCCCGACGCTGGCGAACACCAAAATGCCAACGGCTGCCGAAATCGCCACGGTCATTGACGGCACTTCGCTAGATAGGCGCCGCGCCGCCAGATCGCGGATTGTCACACATACAACCGCCGCCAATGCGTAGACCGAATATATCGAAAAAACATCTCCGCCAGGCTGCACAATCAGCATGACGCCAGCAAACCCAACGCCAATGGCAACAAACCGGCGCCATCCCACGTTCTCACCAAAAATCAGCATTGCCCCTAAGGAAACCGTCAGCGGCAGGGCCTGAAGAATAGCCGTGACATTGGCAATTGGCATCTTGAACAGCGCCGTCAAAAAGAAATAGGCCGCCGCCGTTTCCGAAGCTGAGCGGATCAGGATCAATTTCCTGTCCTTCTTCGGAATTGGCATCGAAAACGCCCCTGCTCTCCAGGCCATCACCGCCATGATCGCCACAACGGCCAAACCACGCACGAACAAAAGCTGAAAGAACGGGATATGGTCGCCAAGCAATTTGACGAAAGCATCGTTGATGGTGAACGTTGTCATGGACCCTGCCATGAACAAAGCACCAGCCAGATTGGGAGAAAGAGACTTCATTCCGTGCAGATAAGCCGGAATGCGCAGCGCGGCCAAGAGTTGAATTCAACGATCAGGCTTGACATGTAATCTGTAGATTACACAAATGGAGCACCCGAGATTCGAAAGGAACTTTGATGCTGCGTCCCGTGATGACTGCCCTGGCCTGCGTTGCAGCCTTGCCTGCCCTTGCCGCCAACCTGTCCCAAACCGCCCACTACCCCGGTGCCGGTGCCGATGCCCTGTTCAATCTCTACGCCTCGTCGGCAGGCCATCAGCAGATTACCGGCCTGCCCGCATCCTATCGCAACGCCAATGGCGAAGACGTCGATCAGGCCGTTGTTGGCGGCGATCTGATGGCGTTTTGTTTTCAACCCGGCCAATGCGGCCTGAACGCGCGCGTCCTCGACATCAGCAATGCGCCAGGCCAGCACACCATGACCATGTCGTGGTGGAACTTCGGCTGGGTCTCAGCAGTTGATCCCGCCGATCTCGCAATCGAGGGCCGCGGCTCTCCAGACAGCATCCTGGTGGTCACCTTCAGCGACACTCACACCGGAGCCCAGATCGAATTGGTTCAGGTCAACGTGCCCGACTACAAGGTCAACATCCCCAACCCCGACGGCTCTGTCGAAACTGGCCCTTTAAGCCAGATCGTCAACACCCACTGGAACACACTCTACTGGGACGGCTTCCGCCGCCTTGTTTCCCAATGACATCGCAAACCCCAAGGAAAGCACTGATATGAGCACCGGAAACGCAAATCCCGAATTTAGCGGCAATTGTGCCCTGGCGGCGTCGATCAAAAAGGGCGCAACCGACGGCGTCCCCGTCGGCAAACCCGATGTCGCAGTTGAAATGGGCGGCAAGACCTATCTGTTTTCCAACGGCGTCGCCCGCATGATCTGGCGGCTGACCTATGCACCGTCCGGCAAATTGATGCGCTGGGTCGTCCTTTTAGCCGTCGTCGCCGGATTGCTATGGCTCGTCCGCAGGCTTTTGGCCTAGGCTGGTCCCCGCAATCAAAGCCGGGGGCCCCATTGACCTATAAAAATGACGGAATTTACAGCGCCATCGCTGACCCGCACCGCCGCCGCATGCTGGATATCCTTGCCGGCGGCGACAAAAGCGCCGGCGAGATTGCCGCCGAATTCGACATCTCGCGCCCCGCCGTTGTGAACCACCTGCGCATACTGGAAGAAAACCGCCTGATTTCCATCCACCAACACGGCCGCCAACGCATCCATCACCTCACGCCTGCACCCCTGCGCGAGATACAGGATTGGGTCGACAGCTATGACCGGTTCTGGAAGTCCAAACTGAGCGACCTGAAGACACTGGTCGAAAAGCGCGCCGCAAAAAAACCTCCGAAGGGAAGCATATGACTCATATTCACCAGTCGGTCACAATCGACGCCCCGCTTGAGATGGTCTGGGAGTATTTCACCGACAGCGCAAAGATTGCCGAATGGCTGATGCCCAACACCTTCCGTTCAGAACTCGGCGCGGGCTTTACAATGGATTGCCCGCCCGGCATCGGCTCGGGCGCGCCGGTAGAATGCGAAATCCGGGACATCACAGCGCCCAACGACGGCGAAGCCCGGCTGGTCTATACCTGGATCATCGACCAACCCCACACCGAAACCCTGCTGGAAGTCTCATTTCGCCAGATCCGCGACACAACCCATGTGGACGTTGTGCATTCCGGCTGGGAAGACGGCGAAAGCGATCTCAGAACACGCCACGCCATGGGTTGGCAACATCTGCTGGGGGTGCGTTTGCGCGCGTGTATCGAGTAAAGCCAACGCAGCCGCTCCGCATCTTGACGCTAACCCCAAAAGCTTATTTGGCGTTTTCGCCATAAAAGTAGAGCTTTTCTCCGGAGAGGGTCTGTTGAATCCAATCCTCAAAATCGGCGGGCTTCATTGCTGCCCAATCGGGCGTGTCCAAAACCTGGGCCTGCCCAATGCGGCGGCCGATCCCACTAATGGACTTGGCCGTTGCGCAACGTTCGGCGTCATACCGAGCCAAGAGTTCGGGGACATCAAGGGCATCAGCGGCAATGGCTTCCAGTGCCATAGCATCCTCTAACGCCTTGGTTGCACCACTAGCAGTATGGGGTCGAGGAACTGTTCCAGCGTCGCCAATTAACAGCAACCGGTCCGATACATAGGTGTCGACGACACTGTCATAGATCGGCTGTATCGAAATGTCTTCACGACGCGAATGGGCGATAAGGTCCCTGCTTGACGGCGGAAAATGTACCTCCAGAAGGTTCTGGAGTTCAGTGAAAACCTTCTCAGTTACCGAACCAGGCGAGACCGACTCTACCCCATTTAGGCGCAGAGCCTCGGGGCAGCGACCATAAATAGCCCAGTTTACCCGCCGTCCGCCCGGGGTATTGGTGCCATCAAAGTCAGGGATCATGTACAAAACGCCATGCCCGCCTGGGTATGGCATGGTCAACCAGGCCATATCCTTGTCGATTATTTCGATTAGCTTGCGATCCTGCACTTCAGATTCGTGGAAATTTCCGCGCCACAAGATGTATCCAGCATACTCAGGCTTGGTGTCTGGGTGCAATTCGCGCCTCACTTCCGAATTGTAGCCATCCGCGCCAATCAGCAGATCAAAATAAGAGGTGGTCCTGTCGGTAAACTCTACACGCACATCGTCAGGTCCCTGCTCAAAATGGGCAAGTTGTTTGCCCTCGTGATAGATTTCATCAGGTACAAGATTGCGCAATGCACTCCATAGGTTGCCCCAATTATTGGCAAACGCGGGCGTGGTTTGCGTCCAAAGATTTCGCCCGTCGCGTGTCCCATCGGGAAACATCCAAACCGCTTTTTCAGTTCACAATTTGGAAATTCCTTTGGCAGATACGCTCTTTCCATCAACTTTGCTCGCAATGGACCAGGGATGGCTATGCCTGACCCACGATCCCTGAGACCATGAGAAGAGCGTTCAAATACTTCGACATCGCAACCGGCTCTTGTCAGCGCTGCAGCCGCTGCGCAGCCCGCAATGCTACCGCCGATGATTCCTACTTTCGCTCCTTCAATTGACATATCGTTCCTCATCATGCCTTGTAACAGAATTCTTAACTTTATCTTGTATAGTTAATTTTATCTTGTAAAGTAAAAAGATGAAAACACAAAGAAAAACCAGGCAGCGTCGTGATTTAACAGTGGAAAAAATCATCGAAGCTGCATTGGATGTTTTGAAATCCAGCGATCCATCCGCACTGACGATGCGTCGCGTCGCCGAAAACTGTGGCGTGTCTGCAATGGCGATCTACCATCACGTCGACGACAAGGATCAGCTTGCGAACATGGCGGCGGACAGCATTTTTCTGGCCGCCGCTAAAGCAGAACGGAATGGAGCGAATTGGCGCGAAAAATGTATCGACCTCTGGTCCACAATCCGCGCAGGACTTCTGGAAACTCCAGGGGCGGGCATGATTTGGGTGCGACAGGCCGTGCTTGGGCCCGGCACAGCTTCAGCCACTGAACAGATGTTTCAGCTTTTGAAAGAGGGTGGACTCTCGGGGTCAAAAATTGCCGAAGCAAATGACGCAATGACCATGCTTACAATTGGGTCCGTTGCAAATGACCTCACACGGCCAGCCAAAATACGCGAGAAACTGGGCGAGCAACTGGCGGGTGAAGATACGCCGCTGTTGAATGAGAATATGAAAACCTACGCGCACAGAAATGGTGAAGAAAGATATCGGCTTGCACTGAATTGGATTCTAGATGGAGTCGTAGGACGTTGAATTGATCACCCGTTGAACTCACAGCTCGAAGCTGCCATTCGCCGCACCAAGTAAGAATGACCGAGTTGCGGGACAAATCTACCGTCGGGTGAAGCGCCAAAATATCACGAGCTTCACTCTTTGAGGACATTCAAGCCTGAAAACGTATCTCGGTTCTTAATAAATTTCTGAGAAATAAATTCTATAAAAGCACGAACTCTAGGAAGTTGCTTCCTGTCTGGGTGATAAAGTATCCAAATACCCAAATCAGGATATGACACCGGTTCAGGAACGACGCGACACATCGCTTGGTCGGCGTCCGCCCAATAGCAGGGAAGAACAGCAATACCCATCCCTGAACGCACCATCGCATTCATAACCAAAAAGCTGTCCGCATAATGCACAACTTCTAATGCTCGCAAATGATCGGGTATCATTGCTTCGATATGACGCTCGTCCACCCATCCAATCCATCCGTTGGATTTGCCCTCATCACTCGAGTCTCTGGCCTTGTAAATACCAAGGCCAAATTGGCACAAACGCTTTCCCGTCAACCTTTGATCTGGGCCCCGGCTGACGCGCAAGGCTATGTCTGCTTTACCACGAATGAGATCTACGGCGTCCAATCCAGCCAAAACGGAAATTTCAATTTTTGGATGCTCAGTTTGGAACTGGGCGAGATGCGGAGCCAGAAAGCGATCAACCATCATATCGACGCAAGCAATCGAAAGAGGCCCTGAAATGTTTTCCTTGGTGTCGGCCAGGCTACCAACGGTCAAGTGCAGATCAGCTTCAGTTTTTTCGGCCAATGTACAAAACTCTTGACCGGCTTCAGTCAGAACAGCCCCTTCAGGCCTTCGTTCGACTAGTTTGGTTTTTAGTTTGGCTTCAAATGCAATGAGTCGGCGTGAAATGGTAGACTGATTGACACCCAGAATTCTTGCGGCTCCCGACAGAGACCCAGACCGATGCACGGCAAGGAGAAGGCGAAGGTCATCCCAATTCATGCCATGCACTAACGCATGGTAGCAATGCATTGATCAAGATTTATATGTTCTGGCGCATAGGTTAGATTGGTTTCATCCTCGTTACCGAATGGGACATCGTCATGTCAGCATACTTCATCGCGCAGATAGATATTCACGATCCAGACGAATATCGAAACTACCTCGAAGGTTTCATGCCTATTTTCGAGCGATATAGTGGGCGTTTGCTGGTTTCCTCATCGAAGAAACCAAAAGTGGTGGAGGGAAGTTGGAGTTTATCGCGTATAGTGCTGATGGAGTTTCCAGACCAAGAGCATGCTCAAAACTGGTTGAACGACGCCGAATATCAAAGGCTGGCGCATTACCGCCATCAATCGGCGCAAACAAATCTAGTTCTAGTCGATGGCATCGTCTGATTAATCGACGGTATACGCCAATACTACCACTACTACTTCGTCAGCTTTGTCCGGTGCCCTCAACCAGCACGACCAACTTCCCTCAAAGAACCCTCCTCAACTCTTCACCCCATAAATACGAAAAGCCCCGCCGAAGCGGGGCTTTCCAATCATAATATTGCCGTTGTTCAGTCGCGGCTTTCCGGTGTTTCCACCAGATCGGCGTCGATCTCGGTCGCATCGGCGAAGTCGTCCATCGGCGCGGCCAGCGCAGCGGCGGCTTCTGCCTCGGCGCGGGCTTCGTCGATGACCTTCTGGTCGCGACGACCGGCTTCCAGACGCACAGTCTGGGTCGCGCCGCCGGTGCCTGCCGGGATCAACCGGCCGACGATGACGTTCTCTTTCAGACCGACCAGCGTGTCGCGCTTGCCCTGAACCGAAGCTTCGGTCAGAACCCGCGTCGTTTCCTGGAACGATGCTGCCGAGATGAACGAACGTGTCTGCAAGGACGCCTTGGTGATCCCCAGAAGGATCGGCTCGCCCTGTGCCAGACGACGGCCTTCGTTTGCTGCCTTTTCGTTGGCGGCATCAAACTCGGCCTTGTCGACATGTTCGCCCTTCAGAAGTGTGGTTTCACCAGAATCCTGGATTTCCCACTTCTGCAGCATTTGCCGGACGATGACTTCGATGTGCTTGTCGTTAATCTTCACACCCTGAAGGCGATAAACGTCCTGCACTTCGTCGATCATATAGTCCGCCAGCGCTTCGACACCCATAATCGACAGGATGTCATGCGGCGCCGGGTTACCGTCCATGATGTAGTCACCCTTCTGAACGAAGTCGCCTTCGGCCACAGGGATGTGCTTGCCTTTCGGCACCATGTATTCGACCTGCTCCTGCGCTTCATCCGCAGGTTCAATCGCAATCCGGCGCTTGTTCTTATAGTCGCGTCCGAATTTCACATAGCCATCAATTTCAGCAATGATCGCGTGGTCTTTAGGACGGCGCGCTTCGAACAGTTCGGCAACACGTGGCAGACCACCGGTGATGTCCTTCGTCTTCGCACCTTCCCGCGGAATACGCGCAATCACGTCACCCGCTTTGACGTCCTCGCCTTCTTCGATCGACAAAATTGCGTCCACCGACATCGGATAGGTGATCGGGTTGCCCTGATCGTTACGAACCGGCTCGCCGTCGCTGCCCACAAGGATCAGCTCGGGCTTCAGATCGCTGCCTTTTGGCGCGGAACGCCAGTCGGTCACGATCTTCTGGCTCATACCTGTCGCATCGTCGGTCTCGTCGCGCACCGAAATGCCCGAAACAAGGTCGACAAACCGCACCGTCCCCGCCTTGTCGGCGATGATCGGCAACGTATACGGATCCCATTCGAACAACTTGTCGCCACGGACAACTTTGTCGCCCTCTTTCGGGAAGACTTTGGTGCCGTAGGTCAGCTTGTGGCTGGCCCGTTCGATATCGTTCTCGTCGATGATGACAAGCTGCATGTTGCGACCCATCACGATCATATCTTTGGCTTCGTTCTTCAACAAATTGGCGTTGCGGAACTCGATCCGGCCATCCTGAGACGCTTCCAGGAACGACTGCTGACCACCCTGGGCAATACCGCCGATGTGGAACGTCCGCATCGTCAGCTGTGTGCCGGGTTCACCAATGGACTGGGCCGCGATGATACCGACAGCCTCGCCCTGGTTGACCAACGTGCCGCGTGCAAGGTCACGACCATAACACATGGCGCAAACGCCTTCCTCGGCCTCACAGGTCAGAGGTGAACGCATACGAACCGTTGGCAGATCGGCCTGTTCGATTGCGTCTGCTTTCCGCTCGTCGATCAACTCACCCTTGGTGACGATCACTTCGTCGGTGCCCGGCTTGATCACGTCTTCGGCCGCAACGCGGCCAAGCAGGCGTTCACCAAGCGAAGCAACGATTTCACCGTCGTTCACCGCAGGTTCCGCCGTAATGGCGTTTTCAGTGCCACAATCATGCATACGAACGATGCAATCCTGCGCCACGTCCACCAGACGACGGGTCAGATAGCCCGAGTTCGCAGTCTTCAACGCCGTATCCGCAAGACCTTTTCGGGCCCCGTGGGTCGAGTTGAAGTATTCAAGAACGGTCAGACCTTCCTTAAAGTTCGAGATGATCGGCGTTTCGATGATCTCGCCCGAAGGCTTGGCCATCAGACCGCGCATCCCGCCCAACTGCTTCATCTGCGCAGGCGAACCACGCGCACCAGAGTGCGACATCATATAGACGCTGTTCGGTTCCATTTCGGCACCGGCATCGTCCTTCTTCATGGACGAAATATCGTCCATCATCGCACCAGCAACGTCATCCGAACACTTCGACCAGGCGTCGACAACTTTGTTATATTTCTCGCCCTGAGTGATCAGGCCGTCCATATACTGCTGTTCGAATTCTTTGACCTGACTGCGCACCGTATCAACGATTTTCCACTTGGCATCAGGGATCACCATGTCGTCCTTACCGAACGAAATGCCTGCCTTGAACGCTTCGCGGAAACCCATCGTCATGATGTGGTCACAGAAGATCACACTCTCTTTCTGACCACAGTAACGATAGACGTTATCGATGACCTGCTGCACTTCCTTCTTGCGAAGAAGACGGTTCACCAGCTCAAACGGAGCCTTTGCATTCAGCGGCAACAATGCGCCCAGCTTTACGCGGCCCGGCGTGGTTTCAAACCGCTGCCAGACAACATTGCCTTCGTCGTCAACCTGTTGAATACGCGCCTGAATTTTGGCGTGCAGTTGAACTTCACCGGCATCCAGCGCGTGCTGAACTTCGTCCGGGTCCGAGAAGATCATCCCCTCGCCCTTCATGCCTTCGCGCTCCATCGAGATGTAATAGAGACCAAGGATCATATCCTGCGAAGGAACAATGATCGGCGCACCGTTGGCAGGCGACAGAACGTTGTTCGTCGACATCATCAACACGCGGGCTTCCAACTGGGCTTCCAGCGAAAGGGGTACGTGAACAGCCATCTGGTCGCCGTCAAAGTCGGCGTTAAAGGCCGAACAAACCAGCGGGTGAAGCTGAATGGCTTTACCTTCGATCAGAACCGGCTCAAATGCCTGGATACCAAGACGGTGCAGCGTCGGCGCACGGTTCAACAGAACCGGATGCTCGCGAATAACCTCGTCCAGAATATCCCAAACTTCGGGACGCTCTTTCTCGACCAGCTTTTTCGCCTGCTTCACGGTCGAAGACAGACCTTTGGCTTCAAGACGCGAATAGATGAACGGCTTGAACAGCTCCAACGCCATCTTCTTGGGCAAACCACACTGGTGCAGCTTCAATTCCGGGCCGGTCACAATGACCGAACGACCCGAGAAGTCGACGCGCTTACCCAAAAGGTTCTGACGGAAACGACCCTGCTTACCTTTCAGCATGTCCGACAGCGACTTCAGCGGGCGCTTGTTGGCACCCGTGATGACGCGACCGCGACGGCCGTTGTCAAACAGCGCATCCACAGATTCCTGCAGCATCCGCTTTTCGTTCCGCACAATGATATCCGGCGCACGAAGCTCGATCAGGCGCTTCAGGCGGTTGTTCCGGTTGATCACGCGGCGATAAAGGTCGTTCAGATCCGAGGTCGCAAAGCGACCACCATCCAGCGGCACCAGTGGGCGCAACTCGGGTGGGATCACAGGGATCACGGTCAGAACCATCCACTCCGGGCGGTTGCCGGACTCGATGAAGTTCTCGACGATCTTCAGACGCTTGATGATCTTCTTTGGCTTCAGCTCACCTGTCGCTTCGGAAAGATCAACGCGCAGCTGCTCGGCCTCGGCTTCAAGGTCGATGTTCTGCAACATCTCACGGATCGCTTCGGCACCGATGTTCGCCGTGAAGGCGTCCATGCCATAAGCGTCCTGCGCATCCATGTATTCTTCTTCCGACATCAACTGACCGTATTGCAGGTCAGTCAGGCCGGGTTCGATCACCACATAGTTCTCGAAGTAAAGAATGCGTTCCAGATCGCGCAGCGTCATGTCCAGCATCAGGCCGATACGGGATGGCAGCGATTTCAGGAACCAGATGTGCGCAACCGGAGCGGCCAGTTCAATATGGCCCATCCGCTCGCGACGCACCTTCTGAAGCGTCACTTCCACACCGCATTTCTCGCAGACAACGCCGCGATACTTCATGCGCTTATATTTACCGCACAGACATTCGTAATCTTTGATCGGGCCAAAGATACGAGCACAGAACAGACCATCACGCTCGGGCTTGAACGTCCGATAGTTGATGGTTTCCGGCTTTTTAATCTCGCCATACGACCACGACAGGATCCGCTCAGGCGACGCCAGCGAGATCTTGATCTCGTCGAACGTCTTAACCGGAGCAAGCGGGTTAAACGGGTTTGTTGTCAGTTCCTGGTTCATTGAATGACCTCCAGGTCAAAATCATGTTCAATAACGGACATGCCGTGTGTCGTTACCGGCGGAAGCAGCGTGTGCTCGCCGGCATCATTCGCGACAGCTTGAAGCTGAATGTTCGCCTCCTCGACTTTGCAGCCGATTACGCCAACGAGATGATTTCCCGCATTCACCGCATCGTGGTCACCAACCCAGGCAAAAGATGTGAGAGGGTTCATCATTGAAACGTCCACTGAGTGTTTTTCACCAGAGGAAAGCTGAACTACAGCCTTCCCCTTGAATTTTAGTTGGCTCATTCCGCTGCCACCCCGGACACATCATCATCGTCCTCAATCGCATCCAGAAGTTCCATATTGAGGCCGAGGCCCCGGACTTCTTTCACAAGCACATTGAAGCTTTCAGGCACGCCCGCTTCGAAGTTGTCCTCGCCCTTGACGATCGACTCATAGACCTTGGTGCGGCCTGCAACGTCGTCCGACTTGACGGTGAGCATCTCCTGCAGCGTATACGCCGCGCCATAAGCTTCCAGCGCCCAGACTTCCATTTCCCCGAAACGCTGACCGCCGAACTGGGCTTTACCACCCAGAGGCTGCTGCGTGACAAGGCTGTAAGGCCCGGTAGACCGCGCGTGGATTTTGTCGTCCACAAGGTGGTGTAGTTTCAGCAGATACTTGATCCCAACGGTGACTTTACGCGCGAATTGCTCGCCCGTGCGGCCATCAAACAGATCAGATTGTCCGCTTTCGCTGGCCCCGGCACGCTCCAACGCATTATTAACGTCAGCTTCTTTGGCACCATCGAAGACCGGCGTTGCGATCGGAACACCACGGGTCACATTGCCCGCAGCTTCGACCAGCTGGTCCTCTTTCATGCCCTTCAGGCCTTCTTCGTAAACATCGTCACCGTAGGCGATCTTCATCGCGTCCCGCACCGGGGTCATGTCACCGGAACGGCGATACTCACCCAAAGCTTCGTCAATCTGGATACCCAGACCGCGCGATGCCCAACCCATGTGGGTTTCAAGGATTTGCCCGACGTTCATACGCGATGGAACACCCAGCGGGTTCAGAACGAAATCAACCGGTGTGCCATCCCCAAGGAACGGCATGTCCTCCATTGGAACCACCTTCGAAATCACACCTTTGTTGCCGTGACGTCCGGCCATCTTGTCGCCCGGCTGCAGCTTGCGCTT
The DNA here is from genome assembly GCA_014075275.1 of Boseongicola sp. NCBI lineage: Bacteria > Pseudomonadati > Pseudomonadota > Alphaproteobacteria > Rhodobacterales > Paracoccaceae > Boseongicola > Boseongicola sp. Next base: position 65,610 of record CP046179.1, on the reverse strand, counting down.
CACCGCAACGAAGACTTTGACCATCTTCATCACACCCGGTGGCAGATCATCGCCCCGGCGCACCTTCTCGACTTTGTCTTCGAAACGGTAATCCAACGCACGCTTCTGCGCCTCATACTGGGCGTTCAGCGCTTCGATCTGCTGGGCTTCGTCTTCTTCGCCGATGGCAAGCTGCCACCACTGGCCACGGCTCAGCGTTTCCAGCAGTTCCTCGTCAATCTTTGACTTTGGCTTGACGCCCTTCGGTCCTTTGACGGCAACTTTGCCCATCAACATACCCGACAGACGCGCATAGATGTTGCGCTCAAGGATGACCAATTCGTCGTCCCGGTCACGTGCCAGACGTTCGACTTCTTCACGCTCGATCTGAAGCGCACGTTCGTCTTTTTCCACACCGTGGCGGTTAAAGACGCGCACTTCCACGACCGTTCCATAGTCACCCGGCGGCAGACGCAGCGACGTGTCACGCACGTCAGATGCTTTCTCACCAAAGATGGCGCGCAGAAGCTTTTCTTCCGGCGTCATCGGGCTTTCGCCCTTCGGTGTGATCTTGCCAACCAGAATATCCGCAGGCCCAACCTCGGCACCGATGTAAACGATGCCTGTTTCGTCGAGGTTGCGCAGGGCTTCCTCGCCGACGTTCGGGATATCACGGGTAATCTCTTCCGGCCCAAGCTTGGTATCACGGGCCGCGACTTCGAATTCCTCAATATGGATCGAGGTGAAGACGTCGTCGCGCACGATACGCTCGGAAATCAGGATCGAGTCCTCGTAGTTGTAACCATTCCACGGCATGAACGCGACAACCACGTTCTTGCCCAGCGCCAGTTCACCCAGATCGGTCGATGGACCATCTGCGATCACTTCGGCTTTGCCAACCGTGTCACCCACCTTCACCAGCGGACGCTGGTTGATGCAGGTGTTCTGGTTCGACCGCTGGAACTTGCGCAGACGATAGATGTCCACACCAGGGTCGCCCGGCTCAAGATCAGCCGTCGCGCGCACAACGATACGCTGCGCATCCACCTGGTCGATGATACCAGCGCGTTTGGCCATGATGGCCGCGCCGGAATCCCGTGCCACAACTTCTTCGATCCCGGTGCCGACAAGCGGAGCTTCCGCCTGCAACAAAGGAACCGCCTGACGTTGCATGTTCGAACCCATCAGGGCCCGGTTCGCATCGTCATTTTCAAGGAACGGAATAAGCGAAGCCGCAACCGACACCAGCTGTTTTGGAGAAACGTCAATCAAATCAACACTTTCACGGGTCGACATTGTATAGTCACCCGAACGACGTGTGTTCACCAGATCATTGATGAACTTGCCGTCCTCATCCAGCGTCGCGTTGGCCTGTGCCACCGTGTGCCGCATTTCTTCGGTGGCCGACATATAGTGAACCTCGTCGGTCACTTTCGTGTCGATCACTTTGCGATACGGTGTTTCGATAAAGCCATACTTGTTGACGCGGGCAAACGTAGCCAGCGAGTTAATCAGACCAATGTTCGGCCCTTCCGGTGTCTCAATCGGGCACATCCGACCATAGTGGGTCGGGTGCACGTCGCGCACCTCAAAGCCTGCACGTTCGCGGGTCAGACCACCGGGCCCAAGCGCAGAAAGACGACGCTTATGCGTGACTTCCGACAATGGGTTGGTTTGGTCCATAAACTGCGAAAGCTGGGACGAGCCAAAAAACTCGCGCACAGCCGCCGCAGCAGGCTTGGCATTGATCAGATCCTGCGGCATGACCGTGTCGATCTCGACCGAAGACATACGCTCTTTGATCGCGCGTTCCATGCGCAGAAGACCAACGCGATACTGGTTCTCCATCAGTTCCCCGACCGAGCGCACCCGGCGGTTCCCAAGGTGGTCAATATCGTCGATGTCGCCGCGCCCGTCGCGCAGTTCAACCAGCGCCTTGATACAGGACACAATGTCGTCCTTGCGCAAAGTGCGCACTGTATCTTCGGCATCCAGCGCCAGACGCATGTTCATCTTCACGCGGCCAACAGCCGAAAGGTCATAACGCTCGCCATCAAAGAACAATGTGTCGAACAGGGCAGACGCCGCATCAACGGTGGGCGGCTCGCCCGGACGCATCACGCGGTAGATGTCCATCAGTGCCGTGTCGCGACCCATGTTCTTATCAACCGCCATCGTGTTGCGCATGTAAGGCCCAACAGTGATGTTATCGATGTCCAGAACAGGGATTTCGGTAACACCGGCATCCACAAGTTCTTTCAGCGTGCCGCCAGAGACTTCACCGGCCTTGTCCAGTTCCCATGTCAACTCGTCCCCGGCTTCGACGTAAATCGCACCGGTTTCTTCGTTGATGATGTCACGTGACGCAAACCGACCGACAATATTGTCGAACGGTACCAACAGATCAGTGACCTTGCCTTCGTCGATCAGCTTCTTGACCGCGCGTGGCGTCACTTTCTTACCGGCCTCAGCAATCACCTTGCCAGACTTCGCATCCACCAGATCATGCAACGGACGGGTTCCGCGCACGCGATCAGGGAAGAACTTGGTGACCCAGCCCTTGTTCTTCTTAAGCTTGAAGTTAACGGTGTCGTAATACGCATCCATGATCGCTTCTTGATCCAGACCAAGCGCATACAACAGCGTCGTTACAGGCAATTTCCGGCGACGGTCGATACGGGCAAAAACGACGTCTTTCGCGTCGAATTCGAAATCCAACCAGGACCCGCGATAAGGAATGATCCGGCATGCAAACAGCAATTTGCCGCTGGCATGGGTCTTGCCCTTGTCGTGGTCAAAGAACACACCGGGCGACCGATGCATCTGGCTGACGATAACCCGCTCGGTGCCGTTCACGATGAACGTCCCGTTTGGTGTCATCAAAGGCATATCGCCCATGAACACGTCTTGCTCTTTGATGTCTTTAACCGATTTCGCACCGGTATCTTCGTCCACATCAAACACGATCAACCGCAGCGTCACCTTCAAAGGCGCGCTATAGGTCATGTCACGTTGCTGACATTCCTCGACATCATACTTCGGATGCTCAAGCTCGTATTTCACGAACTCCAGAACAGCCGTCTCGTTGAAATCCTTGATCGGGAATACCGACTGGAAAACACCCATGATGCCTTCGCCGTCCATCGGCTCGGGCTGATCGCCGGAACCCAGGAACAGGTCATAAGATGACTTCTGAACCTCGATCAGGTTTGGCATCTCCAATACTTCGCGGATTTTGCCGTAATATTTGCGTAAACGTTTTTGGCCAAGATAGGTCGTCGCCATGCTAAAAAGCACCTTTCTTCGTTCCAGAACGCGTCAGCCGTCGGGGCCCGGCGACACACCCAAGAAACCAGTGGGATTCCGACCATACCAGGGCACCTTCCCAAGGGTGCCCACCCGTCGAAATCCGCACCTTAGGAAACGCAGTCACGGACTGCCCTTCCTGAGACGCGGAAAGCCGGACCCGGTATTGACCGGATCCAGCTCTGTTTTTTGTCCCTCTGGCGCGCTCCGGATCAAGTCCGGGATGACCGCCGCCTTGAGGGCGTCGATTACTTCAGCTCGACTTCGGCACCAGCCGCTTCAAGCTTGCCTTTGATCTCTTCAGCTTCAGCCTTGTCGACGCCTTCTTTAACGGCTTTGCCGCCAGCTTCGACCAGGTCTTTCGCTTCTTTCAGACCAAGACCTGTGATCGAACGAACCTCTTTGATGACGTTGATCTTCGAAGCGCCAGCGGCCTTCAAGATTACGTCAAATTCGGTTTGCTCTTCAGCTTCCGCACCAGCGTCGCCAGCAGGACCAGCCATCATTACCGCGCCACCAGCGGCGGGCTCGATGCCGTATTCGTCTTTCAGGATTGTTTTCAGTTCCTGAGCTTCGAGAAGGGTCAGACCCACAATCTCTTCAGCAAGTTTCTTCAGATCAGCCATTTCTGTCTTCCGTTTCCTAAGATGTGTTCCAACGTGCAGTTTTCAACCCCACGCAGGTCCCAAGTCTCACGCCGCTTCGGCGCGCTCCTCGATGGTTGAGAGTATGCTCGCGATGTTCGAAGCAGGTGCGCCAATTGCGCCAGCGATGTTCGAAGCAGGTGCGCCGATGCAACCAACGATCGAAGCGATAAGCTCGTCACGCGATGGCATGTCTGCAACTGCCTTGACGCCAGCAGCATCAAGAGCGTTCTCACCCATTGCACCGCCAAGGATTTGCAATTTCTTGTTATCTTTGGCGTATTTTTCGATGACCCGTGCCGCAGCAGTCGGATCCTCGGAATAGGCTAGAACGGTCATTCCCGTCAGAAGGTCAGCAATAGATTCACATGACTTTCCCTGAAGGGCGATTTTGGCGAGCCTGTTCTTGGCGACACGAACGGACCCACCTTCTTCACGCATCTGCGCGCGTAGGTCCTGCATCTCGGCAACCGTAAGACCTGCGTAGTGGGCTACGACCACAACGCCAGAGCTTTCAAAGATCTGGCCGAGCTCGTCGACCAACTTCTCTTTCTGGGCTCTATCCACAGTTTCACTCCAATTTTGGAGGTTTTACCCTCCGGCTCAACATAAGGTGACACATGCCACCCCACGGGTCCTTACGGGTCCTCGCAATCGCGCTTCAGGTCAGACCTGAATACGTAATTCTTTGTTCCCGTCTCAGGCAGGAATTATGAGCTTTGCTTTTGGCGTGGCTCACCCACCGTCTCGGACGAATCGTAAGAGGGAAGCGCACGCACTTCCCCCAGACGCGCGCTCTCTAGAGCAGTTCTAAACAGATGTGAAGGGGAAAATGCGGTTTTCGACAGGAAATCTTGGGGTTTCGAGGCTGTTCAGCGGAATTGGTGCCGGTATGGGGAACATGGTGGGGGATTGGGGCGCTGAAGACTTGGATCTCTTCAAACATCGATTGCAATTGTCATTTAGAAAATTGGCCGTCGGTTTGCTTTAACATGTCGCCACTCTGAAGAGATGTACGTCCCTTCTCGCAAGAATAGCATGTTTCTGATGGGAATCTTTAATATCTTACAAGCCCTGCAATCTAAGATTATTAAGACATGCCAGTTTTGCGATGCGCGGGTAAAGCATCTATAACGGTTTGCTGCAACTCTGGCTCCCAAAAATAGTAGATACGAAGGCATCGTTTAGGGTCGCGAACATTGCCACCATTCTTGACGTGCCAATCGACTTCGTAGCTCCGCCCCTTCCAATCAGCGGCGTATTTGTCGCCACCGCAGGGTGCATTGAGTATTCCTCCTTCGATTTGCACATCTCCTCGCAGGCTGCCTCCACCATTGATACGCCTGTCGTGCTGCTCGTTGGCCAGCCATTCGATAGATCGAGCAACTAAAGCGACATCTTCGAACTCAGGAGAACGCACCATCCTACGAGCAGCAGGAGTGAGAAGGACTCTATCAGGGAAGCATTTATCCAGCCAATCGGTAAATTCAGACCACTTTTGTGGAAAAGGCGGTTCGGAGGTAGGAACATCATCTTCAGCGCCTAAAGCGGATTGCAGCTGCCTAATTCTGAACAAAAGCGCGCGATTTTCATACTCCGCTGACTGAGCTCTGGCCTCGGTACTCTCAACTTCAGCAACATAGCCATCGATCTCTTTCTCTTTTTCGTCAATTTGCTTTTCTAAACTGCTCACCAACTCTTCGGCGACTTTTAGAACATCTTCATTAGGGGCTGCGCGGTCAGTCAATTCATTCCTTTTGACTTGGCGGCTAACTGTTCGAACAGAGGCGAAGTCAAGTACGTCCTTTCCCAATCGGGTTTCAGAAATACTTGTCCCCGCAGCCATAGTGCGAAGGATTCTCACACATGCTTCCGCCCCACCAGTTTCTTGCAAATTCGAGGATAGAAATAGTCGGTGCCGGAAAGGATCATCGCCGCCTGAAAAACCTGGCATATATGCGCGAACACCACCGTTAAAAACCGACAAAAACTTTCCGAACCGTTCCGAAATTATCCAAGCCTGTGCTGCGGGAACACAGTATACACGCGCCATGCCAGCCGTAGATTTTGCGAGCAGTTCTGAGTCGATGTTCACACCACCGTAGTCGGCGCTTGGCATAGCGCAAACGAACACCGGCAATTTGCGACCTGGATCCTCAAGATAATCACATAGGTCGTGAACATCGTTTTCTCCGCCAATAATCACGGGCGCGAAGGAAAGTCGACGGGACCCTCTGATCAGACCCGGCTCGTCAATCATTTGGAGCACGGGGCCTGGCACATGTGGCTCTATGCTGAAGTCATGCTCTGTCAAGTTAACAATAAGCCGAAGGCTAACAAACGGACGAGCACCGAGATCGCCACCCACCACGATTTCGGTAGACCATACTCGACCGGCAACATTTTTGTCAGGGTCCTCGGCCCTTAGCGCCCAAAGGTCCAGTGTTTCATTCGAGATACGCACAGCTGAACTGTTTCGGCCACCTGTAAGAAGTTCAAAATCCTGACAGTCCCAGGCCTCTTTGGGTAGAGCACGGCCGGCGCGTTTTTTTGCCCAAGTCAACGCCGCTTGCCTAGCGGCATCTGATGACAGCGCGAAGTCTTTTCCATCAAGTTGAGCGGAAACACGCAAGATCTCCACGTCTCTTGCCGACGGGCTTGAATGTTTCGGTAGTGGCGCGAGGGCTTCAGAAAAAGCTGTCATAGTTGGTCTTTCACAATACCCTTAGCAATGAAATCAGAATCCGCTGCACTAGAAAAAATCGTAGTTCAAAATACTATGAAAAAATCTCGGTGCGTAAAAGTTCTAGAAATGGATGTCGAAAGCAATGCTATTCTTCAAGAGCGTTTGAGTCACTAGCAAGTTCAAAGTCCGCAAGAAATTCAACTCATACCCCCAAAAAAGCCGAGCTCTTGCAACTACGAACTCCGGCCACTTTTTGCCCTTGCGCTTGTCGCTGTGCAGCCAAATGCGGCCTATACATCAATTCCTCAAGACGTTAAGGGCGGCCTTCTGGTGTCCGGGTGTTAAACTTCGGCGCGTTTTTATTGAAAGCTTACTTCCGTGAAACAGGCATTGGCACAGGCTCTCGAGGCCAAAGGGTATACATCGCTGACGGCGGTACAAGAGGCCGTAACAGCGCCCGAAGTGCTGGGCAAAGACTTGTTGGTGTCGGCGCAGACCGGATCGGGAAAAACACTCGGATTCGGGTTGGCCATTGCGCATGGACTGCTTGGCCAAGACGAGGCTCTACCGCCAGCCGAGGCGCCTTTGGCGCTGATCATTGCGCCAACGCGCGAATTGGCTCTTCAGGTCAAACGCGAGCTGGCTTGGCTTTTTGCCGGAGCACATGCAACCTTGGCATCGACCGTTGGCGGCATGGACATGCGCGACGAGCGCCGGGCCCTGGCACGTGGGGCTCATATTGTCGTCGCCACACCGGGGCGATTGCGCGATCACATCATGCGCGGCTCGATTGATCTCAGTGGTCTGAAAGCGATCGTGTTAGACGAAGCGGACGAAATGCTGGATTTGGGCTTTCGAGAGGACCTGGAATTCATTCTTGAGCAATCCCCAACCGAACGGCAAACGCTGCTGTTTTCGGCGACGGTGCCCGCTTCAATTGCCCGACTTGCCAAGAACTATCAAAAGGATGCTGTACGCGTCGCGACCACCAGCGGTGCCAGCCAGCACGCGGATATTGAATACCGGGCGCTGAATGTTTCGGCCCGCGATAGCGAGAACGCTATCATCAACGTGCTGCGATACTACGAAGCCCCCAATGCCATCGTCTTTTGCAATACACGTGCGATGGTGAACCGGCTGACCACACGTCTATCTAACCGCGGATTTTCAGTTGTGGCTTTGTCGGGCGAGCTGTCGCAAAACGAGCGAACCCACGCGCTGCAGGCGATGCGCGATGGTCGTGCGCGGGTCTGCGTGGCGACGGATGTGGCCGCGCGCGGTATTGATTTGCCGAACCTTGAACTTGTCATCCATGCCGAGCTGCCGACGAACCAAGATACGCTTTTGCACCGCTCGGGTCGCACCGGGCGCGCGGGGCGCAAAGGGATCAGCGCGCTGATCGTGCCGCCTGCTGCGCAAAAAAAAGCACAGCGATTATTGGGGTGGGCCAAGCTGAAAGCTGAATGGGACACAGCCCCTTCGGCCGAGGAGGTTAGTGCAAAAGATGACGCACGTATGCTGGCCAGTTCTGATTGGACCGATCCAGTCGAGCCCTCCAATGCAGCGACCGTGAACGACGTTGTGGAGCGGTTTTCGCCCGAACAAATTGCCGCAGCCTACGTGCGACTTTACCGCGAAAGGCGTTCAGCGCCGGAAGAACTTGTTGACCCATCAACACCCGCCAAACCACGCCAGGCGTTTGGCCCAAGCGTTTGGTTTTCACTGGAAGGCGGCCACAACGCAAATGCCGAGCCGCGCCGACTGCTGCCGATGCTTTGCAAGATGGGCAACATTTCCCGTGAAGATGTCGGGGCAATTCGCATCCAAAAAGACGCGTCATTTATCGAACTCCGTCAAAGCGCGGTCAAAGGTTTTTTGAGCGCTGTCGGGCCGGGAATGGCGTTGGAAAACGGTGCCAAGATAATCCAGATGAAAGATGCGCCAAATCTTGAACGCGGAACTGGCAAGGCAAAGCGCACATCGGCGCCCAGGGAAAACGCCAGTCCAGACAAAGAATTAGACGACCACAAATCCGCCAGAGCTGCGAAACCTGCGGCCTCGAACCCCCAAAGTGGAACCCCACCGATTGATTGGAACGACGCCCCAGTCCCGCGGAAGAAAAAGCCCAAACCCGGTGCGAAACCGTCGGGCTCGTCAAAACCCAAATCCACGCGCACAGAGACCTAACCCCCAAAGGCCGAAAAGTGGAAACCGCGCAAGGCAAAGGGAGGATCGCAAGCGTCTGACCGATCGTCCGAGAAACCACGCGGGCCGAAACCACCTGCTGGCAAACCGTCCAGCAAAAAGAACCGCGCCCGTAAATTTGCCAAATCAACCACAGGCGGCAACGCGACGCCTGTTAGGAAAAAGAATAGTAAATCGGGCAAGCCCCGTAACAAGAGTTAATCTCTGGCACAGTGTCCGCATGCGCTCAGCATGAAGACACCTGGGACTGGGGTGGTGTCTTTCGGGCCGACAAAGAGAACATCCTTGGTATCTGCGCGAAGGCGACGAAGTCATCTTTCGCTTCCCCGTCCCCCTTTTTAACAGGCTCCAAACAAGTGAGCGACACGGGTATGAAATGAAAAACGGAGCCCCGTTTGAGGCTCCGTTTTCTAACGATTTCGGAAAGCTATTTATTGACGCTCAAACCCGCCGATTTGATCGTAGAAAGTTGCTCCAAAACCGGCCAAACCTTCGCGCACGCCGCCTTCAGCCGGCCCATAGACCTGAAGGCCAGTCGGAGACAATATTGCCAGGAAACGCTCGGCGAAATTTTCACCGAAATTGCCAAGGTGAATACCCGCATCGGCGTTGGTTTCATAGCGTTCGTTGATGTGGATCATATTTCCGGAACGATGCCATTCGTAGGATTTTGCACCCGCTTCAGCCATGGTTGCTTTAACCATTTCTGCCATAAGCGCATTGAACGCATTATCCTGTCCTTCGGCCAATTCAGCAGAAAGTGTCCAAGCGATGTCGTCGGTGGCTTCAGCCATTGCAGTGGTCGTCATAAGTCCTCCAATCAGCATTACTGCTGTCGTTGCTGTTTTGATTGATTTGATAATCATTTCGTTTCCCTTCACTCATCCGGCGGTGTGTTTGTCGCCGCTAAGTTCAGGGTGCAGCAAAGGAGGCTCCCTACATATCGGGAGAATTCCCTATTTTGTCGCGAAAACTCTCAATCCATTACAATTCCGTGCTCAAGTGCAAACAGCGCCAGCGCTGGACGGGCACGGATATTAGTCTTGTTATAGATATTCTGGATGTGATGATCGGCAGTTTTCGGCGAAATTCCAAGGGCTTCTGCAATTTCAGCAGTAGTCTCGCTTTTGGCAAGCCGGGAAAGAACCTGTGCTTCGCGTCGGGTAAGACCAAAAGGAATTGAGCCCAAAGATTCACTAACCATATGGCCTGCAGCTTGTAGAACGGCTGATACCGCTGACGACAGGAACCTCTTTTCGCGGCCCGCTGCGTTCAATTTTGCCGCGGCCTCTGTCGCCGAAATTGGGGCGCGGTTTGGCATTCCGTGGGTAAGTTCATCATACTCGTTTGCGACCGCCAGGATATTCGCAGCCAGATCGGTCAATGGGATACCTCTGTGATAACCAGATCCATCGGCTCTTTCCTGAACCGAGGCAGCGACCTTCACCCATTGAGAAAACGGATTGCCGTGAGACAGGTAAAACTGTGTTTGAAAGGCGTGCCGTTCCATTTCCAATCGCTCAGAGCCCTCAAGATCGGTTTCCTTGTACCAAATGCGATTATTGATTGCGCATTTACCAAGGTCGTGAACCAAAGCGGACAGCCTTAGATTTTCGATGTCGCCTTTGGACATCTTGGCGTTTTGCCCGGCCCGAGCAGACAAGGCCGCGACCCGGCGGGAATGGCTAAAAAAACATAATGCTTTGTTGTCTGTCACGTCGGCCGCAATTTCAGCCAAGGTCACCCGGCATTTCGGGGTCAAAAGTGTTCGTTCTCCAGGTTCCGCAGCGATGAAATTTTCGAACTCTGGGGACCTGCTGGCAACTTTGAAGATGTCGTCCGCGTGTTCCAGGAATTTTTCGCCCAGATTGGGGTCAACTTCACGTCCAAGCTTTGCTGCAATAACCTCTTTGGCCCGTGTCGCATTTTCTAGCCGTCGGACAAGTTCTGCCATCTCGGTGATGCGGTGCAGTCGCTGTAAATAGGGCAGGCTTTCTCCACCATACGGCAACACCTTGCCGTCCCAACGACCATAGTAGTACGGAACGCTTTCAAGAACGGCTTGCGAAATGGGCAGACGCTTGGCCAAAAGGTAGGATTGCTTGCAGTGGGCGGCGGTGAAATCTGGGGCAGCCGTGGGCAACATATCGCAAATGCCATCGAACGCGGCGTGACGTTCTTCTTCAGGCGCTTCAAGGGCAACGAAGCGATCCAGATGCAATTTCAGATCTTCTCGATCCGCCCAATCCCCCAGCATGGTCGCGACGGCAAATCCTTGGTCGTCTCCGACCCCCATCATCCCCGTTTCATGGCCTGTAACCGTGCATCCTATGAATCGCACAAGGGCAATATGATAGGCGTCTTTTTGCGTCGCTACTTCGTCGCCAAGCCTACGAGAAAACTCTGCGGCAACGACCGCCGCGGTTAGCCCTGCGCCCTGTGGGCGTCCAGTTGCGGCGTCTGCCGCCAATGCAAGGACACCAAGACCTTCTGCAATTCCGGTTTTGGTTCCAACGCCAAAGAGGGCGGCCCCAATATCTCCAATTCTTGCAATCGACATCCAATATCCTTTGGAATTTCTTATTATCAGTTAGCAACGTTCTATGGATATGTACAGAAAGTCTAGCGTTGTTCGTGTTCTGCGGGGCAACGAGCAAACTCTTGGCCAAGGGCTCTGAAAGTTGCCGTTTATACATCGCGCAGCGTCGGCCAATTTGGGCTCCAAGCAGCGATTTTCAACGCCTCATTTGTACTCGGCGATCCGAAGTCAGAATTTTAACATCTGCACCAAAAACCATTCTCCAAACATTAACCCACCCTTAACCTTCCTTACCGCGCGCACCAAATCTGGTGTGCGAACGCGCAACACCGGATAAGGGCACCGACGTAATACCGACGTAATGCCGACGCGATACAGACAGGGCCAAATCACCCGATCCCCTGTGTTTTATGGCGTTAATCATTTGGGAGGCCGGACGCAACGCCCCGCGACCGACCGTTGCCATAAGGCCTCGTTAACCGATCACCCGTGGTCCCACTGAGTGAAAATCAGGAAACTTGCCGCTGCCACAAAAAAAGAGGAGCAGTTTCCTGCTCCTCTTCATGATTTCTGTCTTAGTTTCCCGACTTAGCGGTTCAGGAACTCAAGGTCATACTTGTCTTCGACGTCTGGAACCGGATGATCTTCATGCAGCGATTTGACGATGCCGTAGATCATGAACAACAGGATCACAGCAATCGGCAAACCGGCCACAATTGATGCCGTCTGAAGCGCGCTCAGACCGCCCGCAAGCATCAAGACACCCGCAACCACACCCGAGGTTAGACCCCAGAAAATCCGGAACTTTACCGGTGGGTGCTCGTCGCCCATCGACAACATCGTGCACATAACCAATGTGCCCGAATCCGATGACGTTACGAACCACGAAATCAGCAGAACCGTGATCAGCACCGTGATCGGATAGACCAATGCGCTATAGCCAAATCCCTCGACAGTTTTGAACACGCCGGTCGCATAATCCGCATTCACGGCATCGACCACACCAGTTCCATAGAACAGATCCACACCAGCGGCAGCACCACCAAAGACGCCCATCCACAGCATGACGACGGATGTCGGGATCAACAGAACACAGAAGCAGAACTGTCGTATCGTGCGCCCCTTAGAGACGCGCGCGATGAACAGACCCACAAATGGGCACCAAGCGATCCACCAACCCCAATAGAAGATGGTCCACCAGCTCTGCCATTGGTTATCAGGCTCACCGTTGATCCAGAAACCCATAGGAATAACGTTCCACAGATAGTCTCCGAAGCCAGAGATTGTGATGCCCAGCAAGAAGGCCGTTGGCCCAAGGATGATGAACAAGATCAGCAACCCAACCGAAGCCATAACGTTGCACTCGGACAAGATACGCACGCCTTTACCCACACCCGACGCCGCCGAGGCAGTTCCGAGACAAGTGATAATGGCCACCAGAATAAGCTGGTTTGTCTGGGTGTTGGTCATCCATCCAAGGTTTTCCAGACCCGCAGCAATCGGCGTCACACCAAGACCCAGCGACGTTGCCAGGCCGAAGATGGTGCCGAAGACACCGATCAGATCCACCAGATGGCCCCAAGGACCGTAAATGCGCTCTTTCAGAACCGGATACAGCGCTGTGCGAAGCGTCAGCGGAAGGTCACGGCGATACGAGAAATACGCAAGGCTTAGACCTACCAGCACATAAAGACCCCAACCATGGAAACCCCAGTGGAAATTGGTCACTGTGACAGCCGAGATCGCTGCATCAACCGAGCCAGGCTCGATCCCGCCCTTGGTCAGAAATGGGCTGCCCTGGATGTGATACATCGGCTCGGCAACACCCCAATAGATCAGACCGGAACCAAGACCGGCGCTGAACAGCATACAAATCCACGAGAACGTGGAAAAGTCCGGCTCATCGTCATCCTTGCCCAGCTTTACATTGCCAAACCTGCTGACCATTAGCCAGAATACAAAGAACAGCGCGATGTTTACGACGACGACATAAAACCAATCCATCGTGCCGATAATAAAGTTCTTACCGGCAGCAAAGACTTCGCTGGAAGCCTCGACGTCACTGATCGTGTAGATCACAAATCCGAGGATCATGACCATCGAGGCCACGCCCATCAGAACGTTCATCCCTTTGAAAGGGCCAGACTCTGCAACCATGTTGCGAGGAGTCTCTGTTGTTTCGTTACTCATTTTTATCCCTCTTTATCCTGTTGGCCTGGATCAACGCGTTGAACCAGCTGCACCTTGACGTGCCGCAACGGTCAACCATGCTTGGAAAGCTTCCTCCAGACGACCGTGGTTCTTCGACCACCAATCGGCGTCTGACAGGATGTGAACCTTGTCATCGAAAGCCGGACCATTTGGAATTCGCGACAAAACATCATCCGACAGCATTGCGAGCGATGATTTCCGGGTTGGACCATTGGGCAAATGCGTCACCATATTAGCCAACGATTCACTGCTGCTTGCGAAGCGGATAAAGTCGATCGCTTCTTGTTTGTAACGGGTTCCTTTTGGGATGCCGAACAGGTCAAGTTCAATCACTCGACCATCAAAAATCATGGTGAACTCCGCACCTTCTTCTCGCGACGCAACAGCACCAGTCGTTGCCCAGACGGACGACATTGCAGCCTCGCCTGCGTTCAGCATTCTAATAGGTTCACGCCCGGTACTCCAAAGCTGAAGGTCTGGACGAATTGACTCCATCCTCGCAAAGGCGCGAACAACGCCCGCGTCGGTTTCCAGTGTCGAATAGACATCGTCCCGTGCAACTCCGTCGGCCATCAACGCCCATTCCATGATGACTGTTGGATCATTGCGAATTGCTCTGGGGCCCGGGAAATTTTCGGTATCGAAGAAATCCGCAATTGTCGCAGGTGGGCTGTCGCCAAAAGCATTGTTGTCATAGGCAAATGCCGTGCCCCAAACGATGACGCCGACGCCGCATTCGTTCAGCGCGCCCTCAACAAAATCATCGCTAGCCGGAGTTCCGTCTGCACCAGCCGGCAAGGAAATTCCGGATAAATCTTCCAATAGTCCTTCTTCACAGGCTCTAAGTGAATCGGCCTGCGTCAGATCAACCACATCCCAAATTACGTTGGCACTTTCGACTTGGTCACGGATTTCCGAAATGCCGCCGTTGTAGTGTGCAACATTAACACTAACATCATTTGCATTCTCGAAAGGCCGCACAAACCCCAGCATCTGGCTGCGCATATATGGGCCGGTCCATGACGTAAATGTAATCTCTGGACTCGGTTTCGCCATAGCTGCTGAATCCTGCGCCTGGCTGGCTCCTCCCGACAGTGTCATGAACATCACTGCACACGCAGTTAGCAATGCCCCACCTGAGCGGTCTCGATAACGACTCATGTGAATCCCCCGTTTGTTTGTTTTTGGAATGGAATATTTGCGCCGCGGCAGGAGCAGCAAAGCGCGCGATAATCTGGCCAAGCACGACGAAACTGTTGTTTCGCTCGGAACTGCATGATGTTGATCATATGAGTACAGACGATTGCTCGTGAAGGTGCCGTGAAAGCCATGCCACATGATTGTCACAAAGACGGGTCGCCGCATACAAAAAGCGACATCGGAATGTTAACAAACGACCAAATTTACACTCACGTCGAATAAATTGCGATAATATAAGCCCGTTTCATAGCGGAAAGCCCAATGTGTTTGTAACATTCATTGTCAGTAGCGCCCGCGATTGTAGAAATCGAATCTGTTTCACTGCAATCACTTTGAAATTGTGCCGACATTCAGCACATCAAAGCTGCTTTAAACAGTTGATTCTAAGGAACGTTATTCCATAGCTGAAATGTCGGATACTTTGTGAGAGTTCGCTTTACTCACAATGGCTCAGCGCAAATGATAAGTCAGTGCCGACTGCATCAGAAAAGCCAGCTTTTCAAGTTTCGCATCACCTAAATCGCCTAATAGCACCGCACGAGTACCATCATACTCGAAAGCTTCCGGAAAAATCTGCCGAAATTCCGAAACAACGCTGGTTTGGCAATGCGTGAAAATGGCTGCGCGACCGTCCCTCGCTTGCCCAAGCCGGACCGTTGTCCCAGATTTGGTCTCGGACGTCAGATACGCGGGCTGCCCCCACTCTTCTACCCTGCCCACTTCAGGGCATTCTATTGCAACTTGGTAAATAAGACGCCGAAGAGCCAATAGAACAGAATGACAGTCCGCCGGGATGGCATCAAACGCCTTCGCAACGTCAGCACTGGCAAACATATCACCCTGCGCCATCGCGATTCCTCTTCGATTCATGCCACCTGCAAACTGACCCTACCGGTATCCCGACTGGGTGGAATTCCAAATTTTCGGGTGTATTCCCGGCTGAACTGCGCGGGACTTTCGTATCCGACTTCAAAACTCGCAGCAGATACAGACCAATTCCCGCCCTGCAAAAGCCCGCGCGCTTCGATCATTCTCAAGTCCTTTTGATACTGAAGCGGCGTCGTTCCAGTTACCGCCTTGAAGTGCTCGTGAAATGAAGAAGCGCTCATTCCCACCAATTGCGCAAGGTCTGGAACAGCTAGCGGTTGACGGAAATCCGCACGGATTCTTGAGATTGCGCGTGCCACGCGGCTGGCGTGGCTATCAACTGCCAGCAAATTGCGCAGCATCCCCCCAAGCGACGACATCAATAGGCGGAAATGTAACTCGCGCAGAATGAGTGGCCCCAGAACATCAGCCTCAAGTGGCGTTTCGACCGCTACCAGATAACGTTCCAACGCATCGGCCCAAATCGGATCGGCAGCGCCCGCGCTCAGCGAACGTGCAACAGAGTCCGAGGGCACGTCCGCCCCAACTTGCTCGTATAGGCTGCGCACCACAGTCAGATCCAATGACAAGACAATTGCGAGATAGGGTGCTGCAGAACTTGCCTGGGTTATTTTTGAAACAACAGGTAGCTCGTGGCTGACAACTAGAGCATCGCCAGCACTCAATGCGACCGACATACGACCAATAGCCGTTTCTTTCGCCCCTCGTAAGATCAGACAAACGACCGGATTGTAAACAACTGCCTCAATCGCGCTGGGGCGATCTTTGCGCAGCACAATAAGCCCGGGATGCAAACTAGCGTTATTTGTCTGAAATTTAGCTTCATATCGCTCTGCGCGCTCTATTAAAGTTGCCAGTGTCAAATGCCGCTCCTTTCATTGCCATCTTTAGAGTCTACGGTCGAAAAATTCACCTAAAAATTCTAAACCTCGTAGGAATAGGCAGAAAATTCACAGGATGATGCAAGCCAGATTAACGGCAAGTCTCTAAGTTCATCACAGATCAACAGAACTCAGGACGAATTGAAATGACCATGCAAACACTCGAGCTAAATGAAACGACAGTCATGCCAATGGTTGGTTTCGGCACTTATCTGATCTCTGACGAAATGGTACCGATGGCCGTGTCCACAGCTATACAAAACGGGTATCGCCACATTGACACTGCAGCCGGATACCAAAACGAAACCGGGGTCGGAGCGGGAATTCGTGAGGCTCTTTCGGCAAACGGACTTCAACGCGATGACGTTTTCATTACCACCAAACTTTGGCCCGGCAATGCCGCCTGGGGGGATGCGCCAAAAACCTACGACCAGACTGTCGAAGCGTTCGAAGAAAGCCTCGCCAAACTCGATACTGATTTTGTCGACCTCTATCTGATCCACGCGCCGTCGGGCGGTGACGAACGCCTGGACCAATGGCGCGCCCTCTTAGATCTTAAATCTGCGGGCAAGGCACGCGCGGTTGGCGTCAGCAACTTCACAACTGCCCATTTGGACGAAATCAACGATGCCGGCCTGCCAGAGCCCGACGCTAATCAGATCGAGCTACATCCCTGGTCTCAGAAGCCCGAGTTGATCGCGCATATGAACGCGCATGGCATCGCACCTATAGCGTATTCCAGTCTTGCACCACTTTCGACATGGCGCACGGAACCTGGCCAAGACAGTGCCAAAACCGAGGACATGAAAGGCCAAAGCGCACCATTCAAGGCGTTGGCTCAGAAATACAATACCACCGAAGCGCAGTTACTTTTGCGCTGGGGCGTCCAGAACGGTTACGCGGTTTTGCCGAAGAGTCTGAATTCCGGACGCATGCAACAGAACATCGATCTCTTTTCTTTCCGTATCGAAGACAGTGACATGGCGGACATTCAGGCGATGGATCGCGGCGAAGCCCTGGCTTGGGCAACTGGTGATCCAAGCATGATGGGGTGATAGTTTAACGCTAAACAATAATTGCGAAATGGACACCTGTAAAAAGACATGTTCGACAGTTGTGTATACCGCGGATCGGTCTATTTAAGATGAGACAATGCCAACAGGAGTTAAACGTATGAAGACCGCCGAAAACTATCTGGCCGAAGCCAACGCCGTCGTTCCCAAAATATCAGCCGAAGACGGCATCGCCAAACATGCCGCAGGTGGCAGCGTTTTTGTCGATGTTCGCGACAGCGGCGAAATTGCTGCCTCGGGCACAATTGCGGGCGCGCTGCGTATCTCGCGTGGCATGATGGAGTTTCGCGGTGACGACACCCACGCCCTGCATCATCCAGGCCTGAGCAAGGATGCCGATATCGTTTTGATCTGCGGTGCCGGTGGACAGGCCGCGTTGACCGGCAAGACCATGAAGGACATGGGGTATCAGAACGTCTCTAATGTTGGCGGGTTTTCGTCCTGGAAAGAGGCTGGCGGTCCGGTCGAAGACTAAATTGCGCCGGGCCTTCCGGCCCCGTCGCGACGGGCGGGGGACGCTGTCCCCCGCACCCCCTGGGATATTTCCGGGCCAATAATGTGCTAGATCAGCGAAAGCTGGCAAAAGGTATATAGCGCACGAGATCACCCGCAGCGATCTTTTGACCACCATCGCCCAACTCGACCAGGCCATCGGCCCAGGCCAACCCGGAAATACGCCCAGATCCTTCTGAAGCAAAGACCTCTGCGCGGCCGTCCGCCGTCATTCTGGCGCGCAGGTATTCCCGGCGTCCAGGTTTTTTGGTCTTTGCAAAGGCGGCGGGAACCTTAAACGACTGCGGCGTTTTCCAGGGCTCGCCGGCCATGACCCCAAGCGCGGGACGCGCAAATATCATTGCGCAGACCAGCGCAGCAACCGGATTGCCGGGCAAGCCGAAAATTGGGCACCCGTTCCAAAGTCCCAGAGCCAGAGGCCGCCCAGGCTTCAAGGCGATGCGCCAATCCTGCCGAAAACCCTCTTCGCCAAGAATGGCCGCCAGATGATCTTCGTCGCCAGCAGAGGCTCCACCGGAAGTCAAAATTGCATCGACCTTTCTGGCAGATGCATCCAGCACGCCGCGCAGCTTCTCGCGATCGTCGCCAACATGTTCGAGATCAACGGCTTCGAAACCCCATTCCGCCAACAAGCTCAACAACATGGGCCGGTTGGCGTCAAATGTGCGCGCCAGATCAAAGGTGCTGCCAGGTGCTGCCAGTTCGTCCCCGGTTGATAGCACGCCAACCTTTAGTGGGCGCCGCACCTGCACTTCGGTCACACCAGTTGCTGCCAATATGGCGCGCTCCGGTGGCCCAAGCCTCTTTCCTGCGGTTGCCACGACTTGTCCGGCATCAACATCTTCGCCCGCGCGGCGGCAGTTCGCACCGAGTTTGACAGGACCATTAAACGCGATGTGTGTTTCGTCGTGGGCCACATCTTCTTCCAGAATAACGGTGTCGACTCCGCCCGGCAGCAGTGCTCCGGTCAAGATGCGGACGGCTTTTCCAGCTGGCACATTGCCGGAATACGGCTGCCCTGCAGCTGCACGCCCCGACACCAACGGCAATTTCTGGTCTCCGCCCCCTGTTGCGGCATGGGCAAACCCATAGCCGTCCACCGCAGAATTAGCGGCAGGGGGATTGGCGCGCTGCGCTAAAACATCTTCGGCAAGGATCAGACCGGCAGCTTCAACTGCCGGCTTGGTTTCGACCGCCGTCACGCAAACCATGCCCGCCTCAAGGCGCTCCAATGCCTGATCTACCGGCGTCCAATCGACGCCCGGCGGCAATGCAAAACAGTCGTTATTCAGCCTTGGTGGCTTTAGATCGGACATTTGCTCCCCGTGGGATCAGATCGACACAACCCCTTCAAAAGACATCATAACTGAAGCTCGGATTGAATGAAATCCGCGATGGCGTTGGTATCATCAAGCTGAAAAGCTGGGCGACCGGTCAGTATCTTGCCGCAGTCCGATGCAATGGCACGTACATTGTCGTCTCCTTCGCCAAGGATATCGGCCTTGCTGACAGCGCGATGAACCTCGATTTTAGGGAAATTCTCTAACTTGTATCCCTCGACCAGCACCAAATCCACGGGTGAAAGCCTTTGCCGAAGATCATCAAACCCAGGCTCGGGCGCATCACGCAACTCATGCATCAGGGCCCAGCGGGCACCGCTGGTCAGCATAACTTCACTGGCTCCGGCGGCACGATGGCGAAAACTGTCGGTGCCCTCATGATCCACATCAAAGGCGTGGTGGGCATGCTTGATAGTCGAAACCATAAAGCCGCGCGCCACAAACTCGGCCACCAACCGTGTTACAAGCCCTGTTTTGCCTGAGTTTTTCCATCCGACAACTCCGTAAACCTTCATGTTGATGCCTCCAGTAGGGTTTGGGCACGCTCAAGATCTTCCGGCGTGTTGACGTTGAAAAATGGATCAAACGGCTGGTCGTCGAAGTCAGCCATCGCAGTCCCGTGCTCGTCTGTCCAGGCAACGACCTTGCGCACGCCATCCATCAATGCCGCGCGCAGATCGTTGCGTAAATCTACCGGCCAATATCCAAATGTTGGATGTCGTCCGTTTTCGGTGCGCGCAAGCGCGATGGGTTTACCCGCAACATCAGCAGCGAGCATGAGCTGGGGCACCAGATCACAAGGGAAAAAGGGCGTGTCAGCTGCAGCCGTTACAATGTGGGTAGCCCCTTTTTCGGCAGCCCAGTCGAGACCAGCCAGAACCCCCGCCAGTGGTCCGGCGAACCCGTCGACAGAATCCGGAATTACCGGCAGTCCCAGGTCATCAAACCGGCTGGCGTCGCCGTTTGCATTTAACGCCAGATCTGCAACTTGTGGCTGCAACCGTGCCACCACTTGGCTCATGATCGTGCCGCCGCCCAGGGGCAACAAACCCTTGTCGCCGCCGCCCATCCGAGTCGCCAAACCACCTGCCAAAATGACACCTAAGGGTTGCTTCACGATGTTCGCCAATCTGTCAGCTGTGCGCGAAAATCTTTTGCCGTCATGCCACCTGGCAAAGCCGCATCCGGCACAACCAACATCGATACAGCGGACCGAAACACCGTTCCGCCCTTCACAGTTTTGATTGCATCGATCGCTGACCACTTCAGGCGACGTTCTGAGACGCCATCACGGATCCGTACGCCCATCTGATTGAAATCCACTTGCGTTTCACCAGCGCGATCCCAATGGCTGCCGACTTCGTCCCAGAAACGGCTCATGCGCGTGCGCTGTAAATAGGAAAATGCCGCGACCATAACACCGGCTCCGGCCAATCCAGCCACGGTGAAATACGGCGTTAGGCCATAGGCGGTAATGGCAAAAGTGACCAACAACAAGCCAAACCATATACCTGCCCAGATGATGGCGCGCTTCAAAAAGGGCTCGGGCGGCACGATGCTTTGCCACCATCCTGTCATTGCGCGGCGCGTCAGCGCCCGGTCATATGCAAAGCGCACGCTAATGTTGTCGCTCATTCCTTCGCCCCCTTGCGTCTGTTTCGACGCTCGTCGTCGCTGACAGATTTGGGATCTGCATCCCGAACCAGGCGATCTTCACCGGCCAGGCAAATGAACCTGCGCCCCCTCATTCTGCCAATCAACGTCAAGCCAACCTCGCGCGCAATATCGACGCCCCATGCTGTAAACCCAGACCGCGACGCAAGCGCCGGGATGCCCATCATCGCGCATTTAATGACCATTTCCGATGTTAGCCGTCCGGTGGTGTAAAGTATCTTGTCGTCGCCTGTTACGCCCTCCGACAGCATCCAGCCTGCAATTTTGTCGACCGCATTATGGCGTCCGACGTCTTCCATATAGACCAAAGGGCGGTCGCCCTGACACAGCACCGTGCCATGAATGGCGCCCGCCGCCAGATAAAGCGACGGCGTGCGGTTGATCTGGTCCGCCAGCGCATAAAGCCAAGATGTGCGCACTTCGGTGCTCGGCAGGCTGATACCTTCCAGCCCCTCCATCATGTCGCCAAACACAGTCCCAACTGCGCAACCACTGGTGCGGGTTTTCTTTTTCAGCTTCTCTTCGTAATCCGTCTCGCCGTCGGTGCGCACCACGACAGTTTCCAAATCTCTGTCGAAATCGACACCCAGAACCACTTCGCCTTCCTGCAGCATGCCCTGGTTCTTCAAGAACCCAAGCGCAAGATACTTTGGATAGTCCCCGATGGTCATTGCCGTCACAATCTCCTGCCCGTTCAGGAAGATCGTCAAAGGCCGCTCTTCAACCACAGCAATTTCGCTGGGGCGGCCATGCTCGTCCAGCCCACTGACGGCTCGGGTCAGACCGTCATCCAACGGATCTGGCCTGATCAGGAATTGATCCGCATTGTCACCCTGCATGAATTGTAGAACTCTCCTACCTGCGGTATTCGCAATAGGAACACTAGGACGACCCGATGGCATCGACCACCACAAAATCGGCGTTTCGCGCAGGCTTTATTGCCGGCCTTCCCTTTGTCGTGATCGGCATTCCGTTTGCGATGCTTTTTGGCGTGGTTGCAACCGAGGCTGGATTAACTGTTCCACAGACAATGGGTTTTTCGGTTTTAGTAATTGCTGGTGCGTCGCAATTCACAGCCGTCCAACTGATGACCGAGGCCGTACCAGTATGGGTTGTTCTGGCCGCGTCTCTGGCAGTTAATTTGCGGATGGCCATGTATTCGGCCAGCCTGCAACCCCACTTGCGCGAAGCAACGTTCTGGCAGCGGGTTCTGGTTGCCTATCTAAATGTCGACGCCAGCTATGCCGTCTCGATCAGCCGCTATGAAGACCCACCAGAGCTTACAACACACGAAAAAGTCACGTTTTTCATGGGCACAATGATCCTGACGTTCCCTTTGTGGTTCATCTTCACCTATGTGGGCGCCGTCGCCGGTTCCGCCATCCCCGAGGGCATCGCGCTCGATTTTGCCATGCCAATCCTATTCTTCTCGCTGGTTGGCCCAATGCTGAAAACACTGGCGCACCTGGCTGCCGCCGTAAGCTCTGTCGTGCTGGCACTGATCTTCACGATCCTGCCCTCGGGCATCGGCATTCTGATTGCCGGGGTAATCGCCATGGCCGTTGGGGCCGAGGTGGAAAGGCGACGCGGACGATGAGCTATTCAACCTTTGAAATCTGGACCATCATCGTCCTACTCGGGATAGGCACATACTTCAGCCGCTTCTCGTTTTTTGGCCTGGTCGGCGATCGGAAGATGCCCGATTGGGTACTGCGACACCTCCGTTATACCCCTGTGGCTGTGCTTCCGGGTCTGGTTGCTCCGCTGGCAATCTGGCCCGTCGCAACCGATGGTGATCCCGACCCAGCGCGACTGGCAGCAGCTTTTGCGGCTCTGGCGCTCAGCTATCTGACGAAGAATATGCTTTGGGGAGTTATCGCTGGCGGTGCGACTTTGATAGTTCTGCAGAACCTGCTCTAACCGCCAACCAAAGACGCTTCTATCAGTACATTGTGGTTCTTATCGGCATCGTCATCGGTTACCAACCGATCCGTCGCTCCTGGAAAAGCCGCGATGTCGGCCGCAAGAGCTTTCGGAAAATACGTTACCCCCACGCCTTCAAAACCTGGAACCTGCGCCAATATTCGCGTGATCGACAAGGCGCACTGAGCTTGTGGCACTGCACCATAGCTTTTTGCCAACTGCGCCGCCGCCCGCGCCTGCGCCAAAGTCACTTCGACTTCCTGTATGCGCACATCCCACGTCTGGCGGGCGTGGTAATCGATATAGACGGCAAGCGCACGCTCACTCATCCCAAACAAAACGTCATTGCGCTCTGGCACGAACGACACAGCAAATGACCCCGCCGGATCGAACAAAATCCGTTCTTCACCACTGATCATCAACGCCGAATGTCCGCCGGATCCGCTTTGACGGTTAATGACAGTGAACAGCGTAAGCATCGGTGGTCCACCGGACTTATAAGCGGCCGACTTCACGACTTCGTCCGGGGCCCAGACCGGCTGGGCCGGACCACCGCAAGCAGCAAGCAATATCGGAAGCAGCCCCAGCAGCGCGACACGTCGCATCCGCCAAAGGGCCAGAGGCATCAGGTGTTAAAGATCGCCAGGAAAATCAGAATGCCAATCGAAAAGATCGCAACGTTCTTCGACCAGCGTATAAAGCCAACAAACGTCCGCTCGTGGTCTTCGATCTTCATTTCGCCATGCTTGTGATCGGACATTTTTAACTCTCCGGAATCTCTTTCATTGTTCCCTAGCGCAAAGCCCATTCGCTGTCACGCAGGAAGGCCGGGGCAGTGTGCCGCAGGTCAGGCTTCGTTCAACGATTCAGCCAGCTCAAAGCCAATTCTCCGAGGCGGTTCGGCAGCCACGGCCTTGGGGTTCGCACGCAGCACAACGTTCAGTTGGCTGACATGCTGAACCAATTGAATGCGCGCGCCGCCCATATCGCTACCGTAAAAGGTCACGATGTCAGGATCGAAATACCCCAAACCTTCGATACGCAGAACGCCCGCCCCTGTATCCGTTAAACCCATCGCAACTTCATGTTCATTATCAAGTGTTTGCTCAAAATTCTTGATGTAAAGAATCAAGCGCTCATAGGCCCATTCTGCCGGGCTTTTCTGGTCAACGGGCTTCCTCGCAATGGCGTCCGGCAATGGCTCTTGTTCCGCTGTCGGCGGGCATCCTTCCGGGTTTGTATGCACAGCGCGCCCGATCCGCATCGCGCTCGCTTCGGCCACCTCAGCGGTGGTGTTGATCTCATCAGCCATCGGTTACCCCTTTGTCTGCCACATATAAGCGCCATCATCCCGCACTACGCGCGAAACGCGCCCAAGGTGCCACAGATGCAAACAATGCGCCATCGCCTCGACCATCGCCAAGCCATACTCACCATCGCCAATCTGGCGTTTGAATAGAGGAAGGAAACACTCGACTGCCGTGCGAGGCTCGCTCAGATGTTCATCCAGGCGGCGCAATGCGCTTTCATGGTTTTCGATCAATTGATCCAACCGCGTGGGCAGTCCGACAAACGGCAATTTGTGACCCGGCAGAATCATTTGGTTAGGAAGCGCAAAAATCTTGAATCGCTCGCAACTTTCCATCCATTCCGCCACCGGATCAGCCGTGGGCTCAGTCGCATAGACCCCAAGATTAGGCGAGATTGAAGGCAACAACTGATCCCCGCCAAGAACGATAGATGAATCGCTGGACCAGAGCGTTGCATGCTCGGGCGCATGTCCGTTGCCGGTCAAAACCATCCAGGACCGCCCGCCCAATTCCAGATATTGCTCGTCCTGCAACCGGGTGTATCCCAGTGGCAATGGCGCAACCACGTCGGCAAAATTGAACGGTCGCGCGACTAAACGTTCGGCCAGAATATCCGGCGCCATTCCGGCGGCCTTCCAGAATTCCACAGTCTCCGGTGCCGGACGGTCCTGAACATCCAGCGTCAACATCCGTTCCATCAGCCAGGCGGTGCGAGTTGTCAGCAACTCTGCACCATGTTCTGCCTGAAACCATCCCGCCAACCCAATGTGGTCCGGATGATGATGGGTGACCACGACTCGTTTCACGGGCTTCCCGGCAAGTGGGCCATCCAGGACCTTTTGCCAGATACTCCGCGCGCGCTTGGTATCGAACCCCGTGTCCACAATAGTCCAGCCATCGCCTTCATCCAGTGCATAGACATTCACATGGTCCAGCGCCATCGGCAGCGGAAACCGCAACCACAAGATACCTTCGGCCACCTCAATGGCTTCGCCCGGACCGGGCGGCGATTCATAGGGATATCGAAGTGACCTTTGCATGTCCGGCATTAGGCGTAAAGATCATCAATACTAAGGTCGAACAACCCCTCTGCCCCTACCGAAACCTGCCGCAAAAGCGACGCGTGTTCGGGCAGCAAACGCGCCACATAAAACCGCGCCAAAGCCGATCTTGGTCCGGCACCGCCTTCCGCCATTGCCGCCCGCGCATGATAATGGGCGCCGAGAACGCGGGCAAAAGCCCGCAGATAGGGCACCGCCACCGCAAACCGATCTTCCATCGGCTGATCGACCAACGATTCCGTCGCCTCGCGCAATGTCTCGGCCGCACTCCAAATCGCATCACCCAGTTCCGGCAAAGAGCGGCGCGCTTTTTCTGCCCCAGCTTCGATCTCATCCAGCAAGGCAAAAGCTGCCTCGCCCCCATCCATCAACTTGCGCCCGACCAGATCCATGGCCTGTATGCCGTTGGTGCCTTCATAGATCGAAGTAATTCGCACATCCCGCAGAAACTGCGCCGCACCAGTTTCCTCGATAAACCCCATACCGCCGTGAACCTGGACCCCGGCGCTGGCCACGGCCTCGCCCACATCGGTGCCGAACGCCTTGGCAATCGGCGTCAGAAACGCCGCCCGCGCCGACCATGCCGCGCTGCCAGTCGCCTTCTCCATGTCCAAGGCCACCGAACATGCCAGCCCAATCGAGCGCGCCGCAAAGATGTCGGCTTTCATCGCCATCAGCATTCGACGCACATCGGCGTGTTCGATGATCGCGCCCGAACCGCCGACACGCCCCTGCTTGCGATCCTTCGCATAGTCCAGAGCATGTTGATACGCCGCCTCAGCCACGCCCACACCCTGCATCCCGACCCCCAGCCGCGCGTTGTTCATCATCGTAAACATCGGCTGCCATGCCGCCGTTTTCTTCACCAACCAGCCAGCCTGTCGCGCCGTCGTATTGCATGACACAAGTGGGTGAGCCGTGAATGCCCAACTTATGCTCCAGTGAAACCACCTTCAGCGCGTTCGCGACCCCCAACGCCCCACCATCATCCGGCAATATCTTCGGCACCAAAAACAGGCTGATCCCCTTAGTCCCTGACACCGCCTCCGGCAGTCGCGCCAGAACCAGATGCACCACATTCTCGGTCAAATCCCCATCACCCCAGGTGATGAAAATCTTCTGCCCAGTCACCGCATAGGAACCATCGCCATTCGGCTCGGCCTTACTTCGGATCGCCCCGACATCGCTGCCCGCCTGCGGTTCCGTCAGGTTCATCGTCCCTGACCATTCGCCTGAGATCAGTTTCGGCAGATACAGCGCCTTCAACGCATCGCTCGCGTGATGCTCCAACGCTTCGATCTGCCCCAAAGTCAAAAGCGGATTCAATGCCAATGACAAACAGGCCCCCGACATCATGTCATTCAGAGCCGTGGTCACCGTAAACGGCAAACCCATACCGCCGAACTCCGGCGCAGCAGAGGTGCCAACCCAGCCCCCGTCAGCTATGGCCCGATACGCCTCAATGAACCCAAGCGAAGACCGCACAACACCGTTCTCCAGCCGCGCGGGCTCCAGATCGCTGCCTCGGTTCAACGGAGCGATCACATCATCGCAAAGTTTCGCCGCCTCTCCCAGAACTGCCGTCACGACATCAGGCGTGGCATCGCTGAAACGATCCGTCGCAACGACGTCTGAAAACCCCACAACATGCTCAAGCGAAAAGCGAATATCGGACTCTGCTGATCTGTAGGTCATCCCCAATCCCCAAACCGCGACTTGGCAATTCCTGCCTGCGCGGATAATTCCTGTCAAAGCACCGGGGAAGCATGCGTGGCGACGCATCATGCTGCAACCCGGACGCAATGTCATGGAAGGCCGATTGTGCAGCCGAAGACCACTGTAATTCTGGGTTCAGACCCCACCGACATCGCCCGCGCCGCCGACATGTTGCGACGCGGCGACCTTGTGGCGTTCCCCACTGAAACCGTCTACGGGCTTGGAGCCGATGCCACCAATGATCAGGCCGTGGCCAGTATCTTCGCCGCCAAAGACCGCCCCAGCTTAAATCCGCTAATCGCTCACGTCCCCGATGTCGCAGCCGTGGCCGCCCTTTGCGATATTCCACCCCAGGCCGCCGCCCTCGCGTCGGCCTTCTGGCCCGGTGCGTTGACATTGGTGCTACCACTGCGCGCAAACAGCGGTATTTCCCAACTGGTCACCGCAGGTGGTAACCTTCTGGCAGTCCGCGTGCCCGACGCCCCCATCGCGCAGTCCATTTTGCACGCCGCAGGCCGACCGATTGCTGCGCCCTCGGCAAATCCGTCAGGCCGCATCTCTCCCACATCAGCCGAGCATGTCATGGCAGGGTTATCCGGGCGCATTGATGCCGTTATCGACGGCGGCCCCTGCCCGATTGGCGTGGAGTCGACCATTATCGGATTTGCAGACGGCCCCCAATTGCTACGGGCCGGAGGCGTGCCCGCTGAGGCCATCGAAGCCTGTCTTGGCGAAACGCTCGCCCCGGCCCCGACAACTGAAACACCCATCGCCCCCGGCCAACTGGCCTCTCATTACGCGCCAGGTGCGGCGGTTAGACTGAACGCGGTCGAGGCCGACAACGAGGAATTCCACATCGGCTTTGGTGAGGTTGAGGGCAAGATATCGCTGTCATCGACAGGCGATATGGTCGAGGCCGCCGCAAACCTCTTCAGACTTCTGCATCAGGCTGACCAAAGCGGCAAACCGATTGCCGTTACCCCAATACCAAACCGGGGCCTCGGCCGCGCGATCAATGATCGGTTGCGCCGCGCTGCCGCGCCGCGCGGTTAAGGGGGCTTTGCCCCCGCCGTCCTGCGGACGACTCCCCCAGAGTTTTTTCGATCAGAAGAAGGAAAATTTTAATCAAATTGTATCAGCATTAGAGGGCGGTACAGGTGGGAGCACCGATGACCGCATCAGGAGAAGCACCCCGGTGATCGACAAGGTCATCGGGGTGTCATTTCGTTCTTCTTCTGATGGAAAATACTCCGGGGTTAGGGGCAGAGCCCCTACCGCGATCCGGGCGCAGCCCGGGGCGCGATCAACTTACAGGTTTTCGACCTGCATCATCCCAAGAATATGATAACCGCCATCAACGCAAATAATCTCGCCTGTCGTGAAAGCGCCCTGATCCGACGCCAAATAAACTGCTGTGCCACCGACCGCATCTAAAGTCGCGTTGGACCGCATCGGCGCGTTCATCTCAGTCGTTTTGTAAGTCTTGCGCGCGCCACCAATCGCAGCCCCAGCCAGCGTCTTCATGGGCCCAGGCGAAATCGCATTCACCCGGATGCCTTCGGGGCCCAGATCGTTCGCCAGATACCGCACCGCCGATTCCAGCGCCGCCTTCGCCACACCCATCACATTGTAATTCGGCTGCACCCGGTTTGACCCCATATAGGTCAGCGTCATCATCGAACCGCCTTTGCTCATCAAAGGCCGCGCCCGCCGAGCAACGTCGACAAAGGAATAACACGAGATATCCAGCGAATTCTTGAAGTTATCGCGACTCGTATCAATGAACCGCCCTGTCAGCTCGTTCTTGTCGGAATAGGCAATCGAGTGCACGAGAAAGTCCAGCGACCCCCAGCGATCCCCGATCATCTTGAACGCGGCATCCATCGACGCGTCATTCGTCACGTCGACGTCCACCAGCATATCCGAGCCAACGCTTTCCGCCAAAGGCTCCAACCGCTTGCCAAACGCCTCGCCCTGATACGAAAACGCCAGTTCCGCGCCTTCATCCGCCAGCGCTTTCGCGATGCCCCAGGCGATGGACCGCTCGTTGGCCACGCCCATTACCAGCCCGCGTTTTCCTGTCATCAGTCCCGGCATTTTATCACCCGTGATATTTGCTCATCGCCAGCGTGGCATTCGTGCCGCCAAAGCCAAAGCTGTTGGACAGAACTGTATCAAGGTCGGCATTGCGCGTCTCGGTCACAATCTCTTCGGGGCGCAGCGCCGGGTCCAACTCGTTGACGTTGATCGACGGCGCCATATAGCCGCCTTCCATCATCAGCAGCGAATAGATCGCCTCATGCACGCCGGTCGCGCCCAGCGAATGGCCCGTCATCGACTTGGTTGAGGAAATCGGCGCGTGATCTTCGCCCAACACCCGACGCACCGCTTCAACCTCGGTGATATCACCAACCGGGGTCGAGGTGCCGTGGGCGTTGATGTAATCCACCGTCCGGTCGCCAATCGTCGCCACCGCCTGACGCATCGACCGCTCGCCACCCTCACCCGAGGGGGCCACCATGTCATAGCCATCCGAGGTTGCGCCGTAGCCCGTAACCTCGGCGTAAATCTTCGCGCCGCGCGCCTTGGCATGCTCCAGCTCTTCCAGCACAACCATGCCACCGCCACCACCGATCACGAAGCCGTCCCGTGTCGCATCAAACGCCCGCGCAGCCTTTTCAGGCGTGTCGTTATACTTCGATGACATCGCGCCCATGGCATCGAACAGACAGGACAGCGTCCAGTCCAATTCCTCGCCACCACCAGCAAACACAACGTCCTGCTTGCCCATCTGGATCAGCTCGGCCCCATTGCCGATGCAATGCGCCGAGGTCGAACAGGCCGAGGTAATCGAGTAATTCACGCCCTTGATCTTGAACGGCGTCGCCAGACAGGCCGAAACAGTCGACGACATGCACCGCGTCACCATGAACGGCCCCATGCGCTTTGGCGCACCCTTGTTGATCACCGTGTCGAACGCCGTGAAAAAATTCGATGTTGATGGCCCGCCCGAGCCTGCAACCAACCCGGTGCGCTCGTTCGAAATCTCATCCTCGCTCAGCCCGCTATCGGCAATCGCCTGCTCCATCGAAAGATAGGCATAAGCCGCCGTCGGCCCCATGAACCGCAACTGGCGCTTGTCGATATGATCCGCCAGCACAATCTGCGGCATCCCGTGGATCTGACTGCGAAACCCGTGCTCGGCATATTCAGGCGAGGCTACCACCCCAGATTTCCCGGCCCGAAGACTGGCATCCACCTCAGCGGCACTGTTCCCGATGGGCGAGATTATCCCCAGCCCAGTAATTACGACACGACGCATGTGCTCTCCTGCTCTTACCTTCCTGCCTATCTAGGACAGGGGGGTGCGGGGGGGCAAGTAGATAGGGAGGGAGACTGGATTCGGGTGAATGTCCGCTTCGAGCCCAGACCAGTCATTATGAATCCTGGCATTTGGCAGAAGTGGACCGGACAAAATAGCGCCCGATCCAAGAAGAAATGTGTTTATCCTGCCTTGAGGTAAGGGATTGCACCCGCAATATCTGTGTCGTCGATTACGTGGAAGTTTGAGACGCTGCCCGCCTGACGTGCTTGGCCATAAGGAGCATATTCTGGGTCCGCAGCAAATCCGTCGAGGGCTGAACGGGTTGGGAATTCAAGAATGGCGATCAATGTGCTGTCCTTGGTGTCACCTTCAAGTGTATCGATATTGCCGCTGCGTGATAGGTATTTGCCACCGTGCTTTTCGACCAGCTTGTGGACGTTGGTGGCATATTCAGGGACCCAGCCGTCGTCGGTGATCTTGATGTCTGTAATTAGATAAACGCTCATGGTGATTCTCCATTGTTGGGCGATGCAGAGATTGAATCGCCAGATGGAGCAACCCTGCCCGAAAGCCGCAACTCGCCTCTAGTCACGAAACTGGATCGGGTAATACAGTTTCTGGACTAGGCAAGCGCGATACACCGGCTAGGCTGTCCAAAAGAAACGCCGTTGGAGGCCCCATGTCACAAGCCAGTTACAAACAATTCTGTCCGCTTTCGATGGCCGCAGAGGTGCTTTGCACCCGATGGACCATGGTTCTAATGCGTGAACTGATTGCGGGTTCAACAAGGTTTAACGACCTTCGTCGTGGAGTGCCCAAAATGTCTCCAACGCTTCTCTCACAGAGGCTCAAGGATTTGGAGGCGGCAGGAATCGTTGAAAGAAGACCTGTGCCGACCGAGCGGGGCGTGTTCGAATACCATCTGTCCGAGTCCGGCCGAGACCTTCGCGAGGTGGTCATTGCAATGGGCATGTGGGGCCAGAAATGGGTTGAATCTTCCCTGTCGCTCAAGAACCTCGATCCATCGCTTCTGATGTGGGACATGCGCCGAAACCTAAATCCGGAACCGCTACCGAAAGTTAGGACCGTAATACAGTTTCTGTATCATGATCTGCCTCCGAGCAAACGTGATTGGTGGTTGGTCATTGAGCCCGCTGGAGACGTTGATCTTTGCTGGGCTGATCCCGGGTTTGAGGTCGACTTATACGTTTCGACTGACCTTCGGACGATGACGGCAATCTGGATGGGCGTAACTGACGTAACTGCCGAGAAAGATAGCTTTGAGTTCACTGGTTCGCGCAAAATCGCCAGTACGATGCAAACGTGGCTTGGGCTTAGCCCATTTGCCGTTCAGAAAAAACTAGTGGCATAGGCGCATGTTGCGAACGGCGGCTCCGTCCGCTTTGCCGCTGTTCAGGCAAGGCGCAGCGAATGACCGCAATGAGCCCACTTCGACCGATGCTGCAACATGCTCAAATGTCCGCTATCCATAAATCCGTCGAAAATAAAAGTTGGCCTTGCTTTCTCATTGGAAAACCTAACTTGGTTGTGGGAGAGTTTCTGGATCCCGACAGGTTTGTGGCACCTCAAAGACACCATGCGCTTTCAGTACAAAATAATAGTCATAAGCAACATGACGACGCCTGTTAGTGCGAGCACCGCTGACACCACGTATTCTCGAACGCCTGGCCCTCGCAGTATCTCCGGTTTTTTGGGGTCGACAAACATCGTACGGTTGGTCCCTACAGGAGGGCTTTGCCGCAGCAAGGAGGATTGTCGCACAAGAATGATGCGTCCATCCGAGGTAGAATATTCATAGTGAAGCCAATATGATATGAGGCCGTCTTCACGAATGTGACCATATTCTTCTGCGTTGATAAGCAACGCATCCACTGGTTGGGCCATTCTCCTAAACCGAAACGTCTTTAGGAACATCGTGCCGCCCAGCAGAATGAATGCTGCGGCGGCGCCCATAATTAGGTCAAATGGAGAAAGATTCACCATATCGACGCTAGGCTGCGACTTCACGTAGTACGTAGATCGGACTGGACCAAGCCTGTGTTCCGTCTTCCAAGGTCACGCGCACGAAGAACGGGTTGTCCCTTCCTGACCGGGGTTTCAGCGTGCGCTCTATCTGAACCGAAGTATGGGGGTTATCGTCGGGCAGACGAAACAGGCGGATGCCGCGTGGCAGGATATCGGAGGCATCCAGCACGGTGTCCTCATACCCGATGTCGGCCAATGCGACGCTCTCGTTGATCAATGCAGTACTGAGCGTGATGTCACCCGATGTGCCGTCTTTGAGATCAGCGATAAAGCCTGCGAAGTTCCCCGTTGTGACCGATTGCCAAGATAATTCTCTGCCGTCTTTGAGGTCGATGTCTGAAGTCAGCGCCTATGGGTCCAATTAGGTTAATTTGATAAGAGAGAGTTGTTGGCTCATCGTAACCACTGAGGAGTGGGACATGAGACAGACAACTGGAACTCGCAGGAGCCCTGGCGAGCAGATCGTCAAAGACATCAAACGGGCGACGCGCAAACAGTATTCGTCAGAAGAGAAGATCCGGATCGTGCTGGATGGCTTGCGTGGCGAAGACAGCATTGCTGAGTTGTGCCGTCGTGAGGGAATATCTCAAGGTATCTACTACAAATGGTCCAAGGACTTCATGGAAGCTGGCAAACGGCGGCTTGCTGGAGATACGGCGCGTGCGGCTACGACCGACGAAGTCAAGGACCTGCGCCGCGAAGCCCGAGACCTGAAGGAGGTCGTTGCCGAGCAAACACTGGAACTGCGTCTTCTCAAAAAAAGCATGACCGGCGGTGGGGGCGACCAAGAATGAGGTATGCTGCATCTGAGAAGTTGGAGATCATCCGGCTTGTTGAGGGGTCGCATTTGTCTGCTCGTCGAACATTGGCAAAGCTGGGCATCCCCCGCACCACATTTTACCGTTGGTATGATCGGTATCGGCAGCGCGGCGACGCTGGCCTTGTGGATCAAGCGCCTAAGCCCAGACATGTCTGGAACCGCATCCCCGACGAAGTCCGGCGCAAGGTCGTCAAGCTGGCGCTGCAGGAGACGGAGCTGTCGCCGCGCGAACTGGCAGTGACGTTCACGGATCGGGAGCGCTACTTCGTCTCGGAATCTTCAGTCTATCGGGCCCTGAAGGCCCACGATCTGATCACCAGCCCGGCCTTTATCGTGCTCAAGGCGGCAAACGAGTTCAAAGACAAGACCACTGCGATCAACCAGCTTTGGCAAACCGACTTCACCTATCTCAAAGTGCTTGGCTGGGGCTGGTTCTATCTCAGCACAATCCTGGACGACTACAGCCGCTACATCATCTCGTGGAAACTCTGCACGAACATGCGGGCAGAGGACGTGACGGACACCCTGGATTTGGCGCTACAAGCATCAGGGTGCGATCAGGTTCACGTCATCCACAAACCCCGCCTCCTCAGCGACAACGGGTCCAGTTACGTCTCTGGCGATCTGGCTGAATGGCTGCAGGACAAAGGCATGAAGCATTCTCGGGGCGCACCATATCATCCCCAGACACAGGGCAAGATCGAGAGGTGGCATCAAACCCTGAAGAACCGCATCCTATTGGAGAACTACTTCCTTCCGGGAGACCTCGAAACCCAGATCGAAGCCTTCGTCGATCACTACAATCACAAGCGCTACCACGAGAGCCTGAACAACGTCACACCCGCCGACGTCTACTTCGGGCGTGACAAAGCCATTCTAAGACAACGGGAAAGGATCAAACGAAAGACGCTCGAAGCGCGGCGCTTGCATCACAGACAGCGCGCCGCATAATAACATCAACCAGACGAGCCAAACTCTTTACTTGTTTAAGCAACTCTTGGTTCCCAAAACCCTGACGACGGACAGATCGGCTTGTGAAAGCAAGCTTTTGGACAAGTCCACCTTGGTGGCCAGCGCTGACCTATCGAAGATTTGTTCATGCCGGTCCGGCGTGACGTGCTTGTAGGCGTCAAACCGTCCGAACACTTCGATCTGCAAACCGCGCTCACCCACTGCCGTAAGGGCATCGAAAGTGATCGCGATTGCACTGCCAAGTAAATGGAACTCGGCGTGACGGCCATTGTCGGTAATAGTGCCGTTGATCGTCATGCGCTCGATTTCGCCGGCGACGTTGTGTGTGATGTGCATCCTGCACTCTTCGGGGATAATCTCGATATCACGTGTTGTGACATGCTCGCCGCTGCTCAAAGCTTCCGACTGCGCGAGCTGGTGGGCGTTTTCGTCTGGAACTCTTTCTATCGGTATGCTCAGCACAGCGGAAAACACGGAGTTTCCTTGCTCGTCCAGCCCCTCGGAAAGAACGCGAAAGGCATCTGGGTCGTCTGCTGAGAGTGGACGCGTCCGGATAGTTGGAACAATCCAGTGCAATGCCGGGTCGACAGCATCTTTCAGGATCGTTTCATCTCCCGTTTCAAGAACCGGCAGTGACGAATTTGTTTGGGTTTGGCTGTTGGTCGCCA
Organism: Boseongicola sp.; assembly: GCA_014075275.1. Taxonomy (NCBI): domain Bacteria; kingdom Pseudomonadati; phylum Pseudomonadota; class Alphaproteobacteria; order Rhodobacterales; family Paracoccaceae; genus Boseongicola; species Boseongicola sp. The sequence goes on along the minus strand of CP046179.1, from coordinate 30,630 downwards.
GTTCGATCGAGCTAAGAATAGGATGCTCGATCCGGGTGACACTCAAACCGTTGATGTTCGAACGTACTTCAGACGCGAGCTTGCCGAAATGTCCGACGGTCTTTAGACGGGCTGGAGACAGATTAAACCGAGCAGACGGCACAAGGCGGCCATTGACCACCTTGTCAGCAACACTTGGAAATTGTCCCAAGGGCATGGATTCAGGCCGGAGCGAGGTATGCGTCCAGTTTTTCCACAAGATCTTCGGGCACTTCTGGGATTTTGGCAAGCAATTCGCCGCTTGCGCCACTCGAAGCTTGCCAATCGCCTTCCCAACGAAGAGGGCGCTGACCGAACCGGCGTCCTTTCACGGTCACTTCGGTCTTATACTCGTAAGACTCGATCTCATCGGGAGAGGCGTACCAAACCCTATATTGACGCATGTCTCTTTCAGTTTCCCCGGTGATGGTATAGGTTTTTTCGCCGAATCTCGGGGTCCGTACGCGGATCAGCACAGAGACCTGTTTGTCTTCCGAGCCGATAGGCATGTCGATCTTGATCGGACTGATTATTAGTTCACCACTCGACTTCGCGCGCACCTCGATCATGTGATCATCGGTTGTATATTCCTCGGTCACTTCATTGGTTGCGATGTCGGGGCTTTCCTTAAACTGGATCGTCTTTCGAACATGGATCGTTTCCGCCTCATCATCACTCTGATCGTGGCGGGTGAAATCGAAGGCGTAGATCTTGTCCTTTGCGGCCTTGTTCCAGATCGCGCCTTCCGCCATGTCAGACCATGTGTCGTCATTGAGGTCATCTTTAGCGCGTGCCGTAGGATGCCAGTCGAGCGACCCCTGGCTATTCGGATAGCCCACCTGAACCTTCAATTGATTGATGGGGTCACCGGTGCCGTCGTCGGCTTGCCAATTGGCATTGGCGGTGGCAATAACGTGGATTTTTGTGAAGGCTTCTTCCATGAAAACCTCGGAGAAGTAGCGGTCGAACGCGTCCTGGTTGCTTGATGTTTCATCGAAGAGGCCTTCCATTTGACTGGAAAGCATTTCCGACCGAGTCACTTGCTCGTTGATTTCTTTTTCGTAAGTGAAAGTGCCTTCAAAGATATCTTTACGAGAGTTGATGCCGACGCTGAGTCCGACCCAGAAGTTCTTTCTAAACGCCCTCACCATTTTGCCAGCGACATCGGGCGCTTTGGCCGATTCTGCTTCTATCGATGAGCCTGCCTCCTTGAGTTTGGCCTCTACCAGCGCATAAATTTTGTCTGCCACAGCGTCGGCCGCCTTTTCAATGTCTGCCTTGCGCTCGGCATTGGTCATCCCAGCACCGAAGTCGATCTTTACAGTAACGGCACCCGACTCGATCAAGCTGTTGACTTCGCGCTGCGTGTCGAAGCGGAACCATGACACCCCGCCCTCGGCACCAGCGCTGAAATGATCTCGGACTTTTTCCCAATCACCTTCGATCTTGATCTTTGTCACTAACTGCCACACGTCGTAATGGATGCTATTTTCCATCGCAATCTGCGACGTACCGCTCTGTGCGGATGCCCACAACAACGTCGCCGGACGACGGCCCATCATCGTCGTAAAGGCATTCGCACCTAGAACATTTAGCGCTCCACTACCGGCGCCTTGAACTTCGAAGGCCCAAGCGTCGGGATTGTCACTGCTCGTCCCTTCCGGACTTTCTGGCGAATTCTCGAAGGAAATGCTGTGCAGAACGGTGTTGTTGGCTTTCAGCGGCACAGGTCCCACAAGAACGGGAGGTCGCGCGCCGCCGCCTGGGCGCCACATATAATGGTCAATAGATTGCGCTGGCAGCATCTCCTTTAGTGCTTCAAAGGCTTTGTCAACGACCCCGTCAGGCGGAGCCAATGTGGCAGTGAAACTCAATGCGCCTCCAGCCAACTCTGAGAAACCGCTTTCACCGATATTCATGCTGGGGTCCATGATTCCAGAGAATTTCTGGAGGTGAAAAATGAAATGACCATCGCCTTCCCTCGCCAATCGAGGTCGCGAAGGGAGAAAATAGAAATGCATGGGTCGGCCTGCGGCGCGTAATTCGGGATTGTTCTTGTCAGGTAAAAATACGATCGAATGGCGACCACCACGTTCGTCCTCAACAACCGGTGCCAGGACTTGACCAACGTAAACCGGCCCCACGGCGCGAACTTTCTGATCAAGTTTCTTGTGAAGCAATGTGAATGCCATTCGGGCTACCTCCTATACGTGGTCGCCGGCGGCTAGGCCGGACAATAAAATCTACTTTGAATACGAGCAACAATGCAAAGCCTCGTAGCCGATTGCAACAGATCTGTAGAGATCCGAAAAAAATTTGAAAGCGGATGCTCGCGACTGTCCGTCGTCAGAGTTTTCCGGAAAGAGCGGGCTGTTTGATAGGGGGGGGCTCTGGTTCGGTTTCTGTTTGAGTTTAGGCGGCAGCGGATTGGTGCAGCAAGCGACGTTTCTGGATTGTCTGTTTCTTGATCTCCTCTCTCATTTTTAGGGTTTTCGTTCCCCGGCCGTGATAGACATCGGTGGGTGTTAGCTTGTTCAAGCTTTCGTGATAGCGGTTGTGGCACGTGCCTGCACGTCAAAGTGACAACCAGCTCCAATGGCCGCTTACGCGTGACATCATCGGAGCACTCGCGCCTGTAGCGAATGACCGGATTCCGCCCATATCCGCAAACGTTGAACGTTAGTGTAACAGCATCATGGGACTCCAAACGGTTCTGCACCAATTAGGGCGTCGGGGTTCCAAATGTCCGGCTTCATCACTTGTGATCTTGCGGAGATATTGGCATCTCGCTTGACGCCGAAACACCCATGAAATAAGCGCTAATTCGCAGAGCGGGCGTTTTGTGCTGGTACGACCCTGCCTTCCAAGCTGATGTCAAACAACTAAAGATCTCATCTGGAACGAAATGTTCAGAAACTCCAAAATACCTGCAGAATATTGGTCTGGCTTGAGTTAGTTTTGGCATAAAAGCATATAACGAATATATCGAAACGGGTTCTCAGCAAGACGTGAAACACGTAGTGAGACTTAGTTGGTAGGCATTTTGGTGGGTGTTTCGAAAAGTATCACTTTTTAGTGTTAAATTTCAGATAGTTAAACAATTTAGTGGCGGAGCGGAAGGGACTGGGGTCTAACCTTCTCTGCCTAACTCATTGAAATCACTTACTCTAGAAATGGCTCTCGCAGCCATTCTACCTTGCCGTACGATTCACTCTCGCGATATGAGCTTCGCCGGTCTCCTTCTATTCACTATAGTGGTCTAGAGACGAAGTGAATCATGATCCGACGCTGAGAGCGACGTTTCCGGAAGCGTCCATCTTCGGATAGCTGGGGCGTGTCGATCACTTCGGCTTCTTGCTGCGCTTGATTGTGGCGCATTGATGGGCATCAAGCGCGGCGGATAGCCTTGCCCTCGGGCACGCGTTGTTGAGACGCCCAAAACCGGCGCCCTGCGGGCCAAAGGCGATGCCGCGCGTGATGGCCCAGCACGATTCCTGCAGTCGCTTGGCACTTGCCGGTTTCTCTTGCTATGCTGCACATCGGCCCAAAGCACAGCCGGGAGGCCACGGGATCACCGGAACGTCGGCTTGTGACTTACGGCTTCCCCCCGAGCTTTCGCGCGGGAAACTGGCGGCGACCGATGATCTCGAAGCCATAGGCACTAGTGCCAGCTTCGGGGAGGACGATGTCGGGCAGGCCATGTTCCTGCATCAGGCGATCCTTTGATCTCGCCGCATTGCGACGGCCGCCGATTGCGCGGAATGCTGCTTCGAAATTCAGCGCCGCGCCCTGCGGCCCCCTGATCGTCAAGAGCTCGGCAGGTCCCCTGGCCCTAAGGTGGTAGAGGTTGTAGAGCGCATATGCGCGGCTTGAAGAGGTCGAGATGAAAGGACTGCTCTGCCCACCCGCCTGCGCATTTTCGAGATATTTCACGACCCGCTCGTTCGGCGTTCTTGGATCAAAGATCTTACCCTCGAGGCGTCGGACGTTTCTTAGGGCCTTGGCCATGCTATACCCGTCTTCCAGCGTCCGGAGATAGGCGCCTCCCCTCACGGCCCCAGGGGTTGCCGGCTGAACCCTGTAGAGCACGATGGGGTGCGACGGTCCGCCCGTAAGAGGCGGTGCATCCGCCGCGGATGCTGGCGGATGCGCACTCATCCGGGGCGTACCCCGCGCACCGCGGATCAGGCGTGCCGCAGGAATGACGGAGGTTCCCGTGACAAAGACTGAGCTGAGGATATCCCGAGTCGAACTCTGCACGTCTCCCGATGCGACACTTCTTTTCGCCTGCTTGGCCGCTTCGAATATCTGAACCGGAGGGGTGAGCCACAATCCCGTGGCCACGGCACCGCGCGCACCACCGCCCCGGGTGCGATAGACGCGCTGCATAGCGCCTCCCAGTCTCTCGATCGTGGTCTGGGGGTCAAAAAACCCTCGGCCAAGAATGTTCCCGAATTCCGCGATTCCCCGCAAGATCGACTTGACGGTCCCCAGAGCCGTCTTTGGTCGGTCATCGTCGCCCTCGGGATCGATCCAGGTCAAGGGGTTGTTGCTGGCATAGATGTAATCGTGCACCTGCATTCGCTCGCCGCCGCAGTCCCGTTGAAGGAAAGTGCCGCAATCCGGCGCGTATTGGCGTGCCCTGAAGTCGTAGGTTCCAAGCGTTGCGTCGAACCGGCGTCCGGCAAACAGGTAGGGCTGGACGAGTTCGGGAACCGGGAGGACCAATTCGCCGAAGGGAGAGTAGCGGTATCGCAACTCCTGCCCGGCGCTATCCTGCGCCACTTCGCCCGTCGGATCGGTGAGCGCGCGGCAGGAGCCGATCAGGTCGCTGTGGTACCAGTATTCCGTGCCCCCGACGGCCACGTGAAGGCGGCTGTCGATCCCCGGTTCGCTAGCGATCTGCATGGCCAATCGCGGCGGCTGACCGTGCGCGACAAGCCACTCCTCTATCAGGTTCTCGTCATCGTAGATGCAGACGCTTGCCGCGCCGCCGTTCTCGTGCCGTGCATTGCGACCAAGAGCATCGCGGCCGAAAACGGCAAGGTCGGCGGCCTCGGTGACGCGCGCCAGCCCGCCGCGATGGTCGTAGGCATAATGCCGTGGCGCGGTCCCGCCAGTTTCTCGGTCCCGATTGCCACTAGGAGTGTATTGAAATTGCCGTACGCCACGGCTCGTGACTTGGTTAAGCTGGTTGGTCGTGAAAAGTATGGGCGGCTGGGGTAGCCGGCGCTCTTCCCTGCGGTTGCCGAGCCGATCGTAGCTGAACGTGAATTGCACTTGCGGCTGGGCCAACGCGCCCAGCAGCGGATCGATCAGCTTGACCTGCGAATCCAGCTGGGCTTCGGGCAGCGGCGCGCCCGACGGCGTCAGCGTGGCGAGTGGAAGCCGGTCGGCGTCGATGGGCGAGGGCTGCGACGTGATGGCAACTGTCAGCTGCCCCATCGAATCGTAGCGGTAGATCTCGCCACGGTTTCCTCCGGGCATGTACTCGCTCTGCCGACGCATATTTCCGGTAGCGTCGTAGAGGTATTCGATCGTGAAGATATCGTCGCCATGCGCGTCACGGTGACGGGCGTGGATCAGGCGGCCCGCGGAGTCATGGGAAAAGGAAGCGGTCGAACCGTTGCCGTGACGGCGACCCCCGAGCCGGAGCCCCCGATACTGGTTCTTCCACAGAACACGGTGAGGCGTCCCACCGGGCGGGCCCGGAAAGGACGACCCCTGGATAACATCTTCGACGCTGAGAACGCGGTTGAGCGCGTCGGCAGAATAGGCGACGCGCCGGCCATCCGGATAGGTCAGACCCGCTAGGAAATCGAAATCGTCACAGTCGCGCCGGATCGTGAATGGCGCCGGCAAGCCGGCGCATCGAAAGGTCTCGCTGGTCGCGCGCCCGAGGCCGTCGACCGTTGTCTTGATGTCGCAGCCGTCGCTCTGTGCCCGCGTGCGCCGCCCGAGGCCATCATATTCGAACGCCTCGAACGTTGTTCCCTCGACAGCGAGTCCGGGCGAAAGCTGACTGGTGTCGATGTCCACCCGCAGCAGCTCGTCCATTCGCCCGTAGTGCAGATCCCTGACCAAGCCGTCGGGATCCTTGTGCCAGACGACGTTTTCGTTGCCATCATAGCGAAACTCCGCCTGACTGGCATCAGGGTATTGCAGGGCCTTCACCCGGTCGAGCGCGTCGAAGATCTGGCGCGTGGTGTTGCCGTGGGCGTCGACAAGGCCCACGAGGTTGCCGTTGGCGTCATAGTCGAACCGGGTCACGATGTCGGAATTCGGGGCGCGCGCCCCGCCTCCCAGTCCATTGTCGGTCATTTCCACCCGTTCACCGGCTCGCTGGCCGAACACGTCCTGCTCGAAATGGGTGACGTTGCCCAGCGCGTCGACCTGCCGGATGATGTCGTCGCGGCCGTCATATTCGTAGGTGCTTCGGTTCCCGAGACCATCGGTCACGCGGCACAGCCGGTCGAGGTCGTCATAGCCAAATAGTACGGAGAAGACTTCTTTGCCTGTCGGCGATGCGGCACCGACATCCTCGTGTATGTCGGTGCGGGTGACGAGACCGTGCTTGTCGTAATGCGTGACGGTACGGTTGTTCAGGGGATCGGTTTCCGAGACCGGCCAGCCAGCGGCATTGTAGCCAAAGCGCCAGGTGAGCACCGTATCCGCAGTGAGAGCGTTGCCTGCGCTGTCCAGCCGGCGGCCGATTTTCTGCAGACGGGTGACGCGCCCTGACGCATCGTGTGTCACGAGAGTGCGCACCGCCTCCGCCAATGGCACCACTTCGTTCCGGCGGTCGACAGTGGCCCGGGTACAGGGCAGAGGGCTCGCCAATCGCCGCACCCGGGTTTCTATCCGCTGGCTGAGCTCATTGTATGCGTGCGAGACATGCTGGATGAGCGTGTATCCCGTCGCGCCGCCGGGAACGAACAGGCGCTCGACCGTCAGGTTGCCGGCCTTGTCATGGTCGTACCGGATCAGGCGGGTGAAGCGTCCGTTCTCATCCAGTTCGCGCAGTGCGGTATTCCGCCCGAACGCATCGTGGATCAGTTCCGTCTTCTGGCCGCGACCGTCGGTCTGCACGCTGACAAGTCCGTCCGCATCGTACGTCAGCCCTACGATGCTTTCATCGGCCGAACCCGCACCGCGCAGCATTCTGACGGGCAGACGCCTCTCGTCGTAGGATATGCGGATCGCGTTTCCGCGCGGCAGCACGGTGCGCACGCGCAGGTCGCCATCGTCGTATTCATGTCCGGTGACACGACGCGTGGCAGGGTCGGCGCCACCATGCTGACGCTGGACGACGTTGTCGTTGGCATCGTACTTGAAGACCTGCACCTCGGTGCCGCCTGCGAGCGGCCGGCCTCCATCGTCCTGGATGTCGCGCTCGATCTGGTCGACCAGCATGTTGCGGCAATAGGCAAAGCGCGTCTCGTAGACTGCAGCCGGCTTGGTCACGGTCAGTCCGCTGGCGGGGTCGACGACTTGGCGCTTTGGCAGCCGGCGGATTGCGCGGGTGACGCGGTTGAAGGGATCGACGTCAAAGTTGACCGCCTGCCCCTTCGGCAGGAGGATCTTCGTCGCAACGTCGACCTCGTTCACCACCTGCGCGGTCGTCAGGTCCAGCCCCTGCGGATTATCCGCGACCGGGTCTATCGTGTGAGACCGCAGGTAACCTTCGCGGGCACCGTCCGCCGCGGTGAAATAAGCAAATTGCCAGTGGACACCGGACAGGTCCCGGTGACTCAGCAATCGGCCCTTCGCGTCGTAGGCCTCGAACCGTTCCTCGATGCCGCTCGCGTCCGGCATACCGTCGCGTGTGGTGTCAGGATACACGATCCTGTCCAGTAGGCGATCGTCGTTGCGGTATTCGAAGCGGGTCAGATTTCGCTGGTATTCAGCGGTATTGTCTGACGGCGAATTGTCTAACGGGCTGCGCGTGTGCCTGGGATCGGACACGGATTCGAGTTGGCCGTAGCGGGGCCGGTAGCGCATCTTGACGATTATGTCGTCGCCGCCCGCACTGGCCAGGCCGCCCAGAGGATCGGGATACTGGAAGCCCGCAAAGACCGCGCGACGGTCGCGCTGGACGACTGACAGGCGGCGACCAAAGCCAAGCCGCGTCAGCCAGGTCATGTCCTGGTGCTGGCGCAGGTCGCTGCCGGTGCCGAGGTTTTCCGCCCGATGGTCGATCAGAAACTGGTCCCGGCCGGTGAGTGTCAGCGTCTCCCGTCCCGCAGGAGACATCTCACCCGTCGGCACCCCGTCGCGATTGTAACGGAAATGCGCCACGAGGCGCCGCCGCCCCTGGCCGCCCCAGACATCCTCCTCGCGGCCAATCAGATTGCCGAAACCGTTGTAGATGTGATGCACGGGATGGCCGTTGCGTTGCACCATCGTCGTCTGGTGCCTTGGCCAGGTTTCCTCAAGCGCGGCCAGCCCCGCGGGCACGCCTGTGGGAGAGATATCTTCGTACTCGAAACTGCGCTCGCCATGTCCTTCACGTTGGCGCACGACCCGGTTGAAGCTGAGCAGGCCGCGATCTGTTCCGTATTCGTTCTCGAGATATAGTCGCTGGGCGGTGTCGTAGACCTGCAGCAGGTTGTGTCGCAGCGCGCCGGTCCGGTCAGCGGTGCTGTAGAAGTAGCGTTCGGTCAGCCCAGCCTTGTAGCGGTCGTCGGGCGGAGTGGTGAAGCTGACGAGGTCCCCCAATCCGTCGTAGCCGTAGCTCCATCTTCGTCCGGTGTGATCCAAAAGGCCGGTGATGCGGTCCTCGGAATCATAGGCGAAGGATACCCATCGCCGGTCACAGTTCACCGTGACCCTGCGGATCCTCTCCGTTCCGGTCACGCCCGGCTCGTAATCGAAGTCCAGGCTGCAGCCGAAACGATCGGCGATGCGGGCGACCCGGAAGACGAGCGGGTCGTTCGCCTCGCGCCGGTAAAGGCGGATCGTGCCGCCCGGTTGCCGCAGGAGAAAGCGATGTTCGGCGGTATCCGGCGGCAGGGCAAGATGGGTGACACCGGCAGGAAGATTGCTGGTGCGATCGAAGATGACGCTGTGATCTCCGGGCGGGCCGATCCAGTAGCTATGTCTAGCCTGCCACTGGTAGGCGCTTTCCTGAAAACCGCCAGTCAGGCGGACCAGCTTTTGTTCGCCGGGCAGCAGACGCAGCGCGTGGTTCAGGTTGTGGTCCCAGTTGATCCCCAGCGGCCCGTGGTGAAAGCCCTGGTTCTTGTAGATCCGTCGAAAGACGAAATTCATGCCGGCGCCGTCCATGAAGACGTCGGCGGCATCGTAGACGAACTGGCCGCTGTGCATCGCCACGCTGTTGGCGGCGTGGTGCACGCCCATCCGCATCGTGTCCACGCTCGCCTGCGCCTGACCGCGCAGGAGGGCACGCACATGGTCGGGGATAATCGACACGGCCCCCAGATTTGAAGCGGGCGCGAGGCCAAGTTCGGCACGGATCCCGGCAACCAGTTCGCTGACGACGTTCTCGTTGCGCCCGTGCACGCCCTCCGGGTTCTCGCTCAGGTAGCGGTTGATGAAGGCGCGAATGTCATCTGGCCGCTGGAAGCCGTCGCTCATAAGGCGATCGCGCAGGGCGTCGAGCTTGCCCCCGGCTGAAAAGACCGTCCCGTCCAGCGGCTGCGTGACCATCAGCCTTCATCCGACACCGGGCGCGGCTGGCTGGCGACCTGCAGCACAACCTGCGTTCCACGGGCGACCTTGCTGCCCTGCTCGGGCAGCACGGCGACGACCGTGCCCGGTTCAAAATCGGCCGCGTTGACAGGGCTTTGCAGCCCGGCCAGTGCATGACGGGCCAGTTCCTTGTCGGCGGCATCGACGTTCATCCCGGCGACATCCGGCACCAGTACCGGACCGCTGGAGGTGACGACGCTGAGCGATTCGCCGCGCTTGATGACGCTGCCAGCAGCCGGGTACTGCCTCAGCACGCTGTCCGCCGGTTCGAGCGAATCCTCGCAGACGATTTCGGGGCGAAGCGCGAGCATCTGTTCCGCCAGCATCCGTCGCGCTGCGTCGATGCCGAGACCGGCTAGGTCGGGGGTGACGACAGGCACTTCGCCGGCGGCCAGATCGGCCCTCGGCCCCTCGCCCATGAGCGTCGTGCGCAGCCGTCGCGCCGCAGCCTCCGTAATCTCGAGCGCCGTGCTGATCTGGTAGGGGTCGAGGGCGAGCGCATCCTTGCGCCGCGCGACGCCGAAGGTCTCTGCTAGACGGGCGGCCATTGCCCGGTCCAGCCCGTCAATCTCGGTCAGCGGGATATTGTAGGGATCGCCATCCGGCATGAGCCGCAGCGCCTCAACCAGCGGCTCCTGGATGAAAAGCGCCTCGTCCAGCGTGGCATCGCCGTAGGCAAGGCGTTCGGGCGCGGCAAGGCTGGCCATCAGGTCGCCGCCGATCGTGTTCGCGACAGCATTGGCGGCAGCCCAGTCCAGCGGTAGATGCGGCAACGTGTACTCCTCGCCGATGCGGGTCACGTTGTCGAGCGGGATGCGTTTCTCGTAGACAAGGCCCTCGGGCGGCAGTTTCATCATGCGCGCCTCCTTGACACAGTAACCGACGGACCGGCCAAAGACGAAGAGGACGCCGCTGTCGGACTGCGCCTTTTCGTAAATGACGACGGCGGTCTGCGAAGGGTCGTAGCTCTCCTTGCCCATTTCATCGCGCAACGACTTGAAGCTGTCCCATTCCTTCTGACTGAAGAGGTCTACGCCCTCGCTTTTTCGATGGTCGTTCACGGCTTGAAGAGTCCAGCCGGCTCCAACATCGAACAGAAGCTCGAGGACACGACGCTTCTCGGCGGAAATCTGGTTCCAGGCCGCGACGAGCGCTTCCTTCTCGGCATCCTCCTCTGCTGGTGTCAAACCCAGTGCCGCGGCCGTCTTCTGCAGGTTGGACCCCTGCTGAAGCTGACTCTTCATGATGATGCGCCCCTTATAGGCGCGCTCGATCTGAAAATGCGCGGTCTCCAGGGTCGCTTCGACGCAGAGGCCCTTCACGTCCTTTGGGCGGGCAATGACGAGGAAGTATTCCTGAATGCCCTCAAGCTTGCGCAAACCGTTGACGAAGGAGAATTCGCTTTGCGCGATGTAGGGCCGGGGTTGGAGGAAGAACATCGCCCGGTTGGTGCCCAAGTGGTAGGAATTCAGGAGGTGATACATATGCGAGAGTTCGGAAACGTAGGAATAGCTTTCCCGCCTTTCCCGCGACAGATCCGCCGTCACCATGTTAACGTTCTGAACCGAAGAGGTCGTCTTGCTGCTATATCCGCCGCCGAAACTCGCGCTCCCGGAATCGCTACCCAGACTGGCGCCACCACCGATGTTCCACCCGGTTTCCTGGCTGACGGTGGAGGTGGTGCCCTTCTTAACCTCGATGCTGGACCGCGAGCTTGAAAGGATGTCGTTCTTCTCGGTGTGCGAATAGTACATTTCGCGTTTCTTCGGTTCGAAATCCATCACGATGGGAAATTTGCTGACGGGCGTCTGAGCAATCTCGTCATTGGGAAAGACCGCGACCTGAAGCAGCGCGCCGTGGCAGGGATAGTAATCGACGATCCTAGAATTGCGCGTCTTCCAGTACTTCATTGCCCAGGGATTTTGGGCCAGGTATTTCGCGGGCACGGATACGCGTGCGCTCTTGCTGTCCAGCGGGTTCTCCAAGCCGGTAATCGTGCAGCTGACCTTGAGGAAAGTGATGATACGATCGTCGAGTTGTTGTTCCTCTTTGGGCGGCTCGTAGCAGAAGACTGTGATTGACGGCCGCCACCGAGCGGGAAACTTCCTGTCGCCGAATCCGGTGTCGATCATGTCGTTGCTGGTGGCGATCCGCCGCCAGGGAATGTCGACCGGCATTGACATCAAGTTCGACGTAGTCATCACATCACCTTTCAATCTGCTTGGGCCAATTTCGACGCGACCGCCCGCCAGAGTGCCGGTTGCGCAAGGGGACCGCTGCCAGTCGGTCTTGGGCACGATACGGACGGACCAGTTATCCCAGAAGTCGCTTGTTCAGATTAGGCGTCAGTCGCAGCACCGTCTTTGCGCGAGATCAACTCAGGGTGGACGACCGGGTCCGGCCTCCGCGCGCTCGCCCCGGTTGGCGGAGCTGCGGTAGGCAGAGCGGACGACCAGCGGCTTGCCGAGCCGGTCGCGCAGCGCCTGCAGCTTGTCGAGCGCGGGCTCGTTGATCAGCAGTTTGCCGGTGCCGCGGCAGGCGATTTCGGCGGGGGAGAAGTTGGGCCAGCGCCAAGTGCCCTCGGGTACATCGCGCCAGTGGTCATAAAAGGTCGTGGTCATGGTGTCCTCCAGAAACGAAAAACCCGCCACATAGGCGGGTCGGTTGGGCTGATGGTTTTGGATTGGGCGCAGCTACGGAGCACCGCCGAAGATTTTCAGCTTGATGGCGATGCCCGCGAGCAGCGCCAGCATCACGCCGGTGGTGATCATGCGGACGGCGGTCTGCATCGCCGTTCGCCGCACCAGACGAATGCAGTCCACCAGGGAGCGCAGATCCCGGATGTCGAGCGCGGCCTCATCGCCGTCGAGGCCGACGTCGGCGAGCGCGCGCTTGGCGCCTTTCTCGGCAGCGCGTGCCAGCATGGCCTCGAACTCAGCGTCGGGCATGCGCACAAAACCCTGGTCGGATCGAGGTGGTGTCATGGGCTATTCCTCCCGCCGCTCAGCCGACCTTGCAGCCCCAGAAGGACGTGTGGTCGGCCGCGAAATACCCGTCTTGAGCGCGGAAATACCCCTGCAGTTCTACAGTGTCGCCTGCAGTCAGCGGCACCATGGTTTGCAGCCAGATGGCGGTGGCCAGCGAGACATGGGTGGCGGAGCTCTCGCCGAAGGAACCGCGAATCTCCGTTGTCCCGTTTAGCACCAGCCGCCCGCGCATCCGGGCCGAGGTGCTGGAATTGACCTTGTAGAGCAGCGTCGCGCCGAAGAGGTACGTGCCGTCCACAGGTGCTGTGAAGAGGCCGGTTCCGGCATCGAAACAACCTTGATCGTTGTAGTCGGTGTTGTTGAGGCCGATCTTTGTCCAGGCTCCAACGCCCACGTAGTTGTCGTAGTTCGTGTAAGCCTTGAAGCGCGGCAGTTGCGGCTGCTCGACGATGCCAGTGGCGTTGTCGACGCTCAGCCCGTCGAAGAAAGTGCTGCCGTCGGCGGACACAGCGAGGCGAAAGCGGTCGGAGCCGAAGAGGCCGACCAACGCCTTTGTCACGAAGTTAGTCTGGAGGGTCAGGCCGAGATCGTCACCCGCCGCCTCCTTGTTCATGGTGTAGAAAAGATCGCCGGTCCCGCCCTCGGCTACTGTCTTCGCCGTCCAGAGCGCAGCGTTGAGCTTGGCTGAGAATGGGTTCGAGGTGTCGGCGGTGGTGCCCAGCCCTAACAGCGCGAGGTTCTGCAGCGCATTGGGCGTGGTTCCGATCCAGGTCGCACCGTCGTAGACCAGCAGCAGCGCCTCGTCTTCGACCCATACCCGCCAGCCGGTCCGGGGTGGCAAGCGCATCCATAGACCGTCGGTGAACAGCGCTACGTTCAGGTCCCATCCCGCCCAGTCGCCCGTTGCGCCCGAGCCGACGATGTAGCGGTCGCCATCAGCCGGGCTGCCTGGCGGCGCGGCCAGATCACGGTCGAGAACAGAAAGCTGTACGAGCCCATCGAGCAGTCGCAGGGCCTCGTTGTGGGTGACATACTTCTGGGCCTGCGCGGCCAGAATGTAAGGGAGCAGCAGGTTGGTCGTGGTGTCGGACATAGCGGTCCTCAGAGTTGGAGCGTGACGGTTTTGGCGGCACCCCGCCCGATCAGGGCGGAGAGCTGGAAGATGCGGATTGTCAGCGTGTCGCCGGGCGTGACCAGCGCGCCCCAATCGGCAGTTTGTTGGGCGGCCGTGTAGATCGCGCTGGTCGTGGTCGCGCTCAGCACCCGCTTGACCGTTGCACCATCGAGGGTCTCGACCTCATAGGCTTCAACCTCCTCGACCAGGGGCACCTCCACCGCGCCCCAGCTGTCGGCCGAGAGCGCTCGGGATCGGCGCGTCCAGCGGATTGTCAGATCGCTGGGAACGCGTGGCGTGCGCCACGGCTGCTCGACATGGGCGACGGAGAACGGCCGCAGTCCGGCGCCCTCGGGCGTGAAGCTGGCCGCAACATAGGTCTCGTCGCTGACAGATCGGCTTGCCGGACCGATGCGCCAGTTCCAGGGAAGGCCGAGATCGCCCTCGGAAATCGGCAGCGACGCGAGCGTGCTGTCCAACACGACGGCCCGTGCACCCGCAGGTGCCGGGTCGGCCATGGCCGCTTCCGTGCCGCGCTGGCCTCGCAGGAGCTGCGTCAGGCGATAGCGGTCCGGCGCAATCAGGTCCGCCACGCCCGCTTGCACGATTTCCCAAGTGCCAGGTGCGCTCTCGATGGCCAGCGCATTGGCCCCACCGAACAGCGTCAGGTCCGTGACACTTTCCAGCGTACTAGAGAGCAGATCAACTACGAGCGCATTGCCGAGATCGAAGCGCGAAGTCGGTCCTCCATAGAAATCCGACACCAGCGTCCCGATCTGGGCACGGCCGCCAAAACTGGTCAGCAGCTCAAACCCATCCGTCGATGGGCTGCGGAACACTGCCATCTCGCCCGGCCAAGGAACGGCATGGGCCACGACAAACGGGCGATGGGCGGGCTGATCCTCGGTCAGCTGTGGCAGGTCCATCAGCATCACCTCAGGCGCGCCGAACACCACGGCCTTTGACAAGGACGACGGTCGTGGTGATCCGGGCGGCAGGTCGTGGGCCTCGCGATCCTGGCGGACCGCTTCAATACCTCGCGCCTCGGCATCCGCTATCGAGACCAACCGCAGCGGAATGTGTCGCCCGTCATGTTCCAGCGTCACGACGTCCGCCGGATCCAATGCCAGCCGCGAGGGTGGCAAGCGAAACGCGGCTGTCTCCCGCCCGGTCCAGGCTTCCATCAGCGCCCGGCGGCAGCGCCGTTCGGCTTCCTCAGGCGGGACTGCCATGGGGAAGGACTCCGAGGCAATGCGGGTCGTGTCCACGGTGATGCGCCGCGCCTCGACGAGGGCGGCGTCATAATCCTCGTCGGCACGCGCGACCTGCCATTTCAGGGCCTGTGGCAGTTCCGTCTCCTGCGCGCGGGTCAGTTCCAGCACATCGCCTTCGCGGGCCGCCACCAGGTCTTCGTGCGTCACGCTTGCTGCGGCGGCGCGCCCGCGCATCACAAACCGGATCATGCCCTCGGTCTCGACCGCGTCGAAGCCGAAATGCCGCGACAGCGTGGTGATCGAGGCGCGCGGGCTTTCGAGCGCGCCAATTGCATATCCCTCGACCGCGCCCCAGAGACCGGTGACGTCGATCCGGGCTTCCGGCATTCCGGCTCGCAGGCAGAGATGCCGGACCAGCGCAGCCAGCGACACCGCGCCGAGCCGCCCCGTCAGCCAGTGCCCCAGCCGCCAGTTCGCGCCGTCTGTCCAGACGTCGGTCAGTGCCGGGAAGAACGGATAGGGCCGCGCGTCCCAAGTCCAGGCGGCGCATTCAGGTACATGCACCATCCGGCCGCCGTAGATGCCGGAGATCGGGTTGTTCGAAGCTTCGCCCCACCAGAGATATGTCGCCTCGAGATAGGTGCGCTGGATGGCGTCGTCGCGCCAACCCCGCGAGAAATGCGGCGTGAAGCTCTCCGACGACTTCGGATCGAAGAACACATTGGGCTGGTTCGTGCCGCGGTCGATGGCCGGGCAACCCAGCTCAGTGAACCAGACGGGCTTGGATTGCGGCACCCACGCGGTCGGCGTCCCGCTCTCCATTCCGCCCGGACGGTTGTAATGCGCACTCGACCACCAGGCGCGCAGATCCTTGTAGCGGAAGACCCACGGCTTGGCCGCCACACCATCGGTGATCGGGGTACGGACCTGCGCAGTGCGGTCAGCAGCCGATGCATAGAACCAATCGAAGCCTTCCCCGCCCGCGATGTTTCCCTGCAGGTAGGCGCGGTCGTAGATCGCGGGCCAGCCCTCGGCCGCGTCGAGATGCTCGAACCCGTCGCGCCAGTCCGACAGCGGCATGTAGTTGTCGATCCCGACGAAATCGATTTCCGGATCGGCCCAGAGCGAGTCGAGGTGGAAGAACACGTCGCCCGAGCCATCGCCCGGCTGGTGCCCGAAATACTCCGACCAGTCGGCGGCGTAGCCGATCTTCGTCCCGGACCCGAGGATCGAGCGCACATCCGCAAGGAGATCTTGATAAGCCTGCACCGCAGGATAGGTGGCCGCACCCGAGCGGATCGTGGTCAGCCCCGGCATCTCGGTGCCGATCAGGAATGCGTCGACCCCGCCCGCCGCCGCGCAGAGATGCGCGTAATGCAAGACCATGCGCCGCAATCCCCAGTCGCCGGAAGGCCCGGTCCACGAAACCGACTGACCCGCCACGCTGAAGCTGGCGGGCATTGCCTCGCCGAACAGCGCCGACACCTGCGTGGCGGCCGTGGCGGTCTTGTCCACTGTCCCAGCATACCCCGCCGCAGGCGAACAGGTGATCCGACCCCGCCAGGGAAAAGCGGGCTGGCCCGTCTCGGCGGCATTGTCGGAATACGGGTTGGGAAGGCTGTTGCCGGGTGGCACATCCATCAGGATGAACGGATAGAAGGTGACGCGCAGGCCGCGCGCCTTGATCTCCTGAATTGCCTGCACGACAGCGAAATCGGCGGGCGTGCCACCATAGACCGGCCGATCCTGATCGTCGCGGCTGACCAGAAAGGCATTGGCCCGGCTGACACCATTCACAGACCAGGTCGACGGTGTGGTGGTCTTGGCGGTGACCTCGACACCCGGCCGCACCTTGCAATTGCGTGCCCGCAGATCGTCTCCGAACCAGGCAACCACCAGTGACACACTCTCGACCTTCGGTGCCATCGCCTGCAGCCGATCCAACGCCACCACCATGTCGGCGGTATCGGTCAGCGCATTGAGGTTTTCGGGCTCGGACGATCCGCCACTGCCTTTGCGGATGCCCTGCGTGGCATAGGCGAACTCACCTGAGGCCGGGATCATGGTGACCGCTTGCGTGAGACCCTCCGCCGTGTCCAGATCGGCCAGCGGGCGGAACACCTCGAAACTCAGCTGCGGGATGCGGTTGCCGTAATTCCCAAGCGGAAGGTCTTCGAAAACGACATAGGCCGTGCCGCGATAGGCCGGTGTGCTTAATGCCCCCATCTTGGCCGCGATGAACGGATCGACCGTCTGCGCTTCGTCTCCCGGATACCAGCGCCAGGTGATCCCGGTGGTATCCAGCAGCTTGCCGTCGGCCCAGATGCGGCCAATGCCGGTGATCTGCCCCTCGCAAAGCGCGACGGCGAAGCTCGCATAGTAGAAATACTCGGTGGTCTTGACCTTGCCGCCACCCCCGCCGCCCTTACCGCCACCCTGCGTGGTCGTCTTGGTCTCCTCGCGGAAATCCGTCGCCCAGACGATATTGCCGCCGATCCGCATGCGGCCGTAAAGGCGCGGGATCACCGCCCCTTCGGTGGCCGAGGTGATGCGCAGATTGTCCATCCGCGCGCCTTCGATGCGCTGGGTCGGCGCGAGCGAAGAGATGATCCAGCTGTCGACAACCGATCCGATGGTGGAGCCGATGAAGCCGCCAATGGTGGCGGCGCTGACGCCGAGGATCGCGCCGCCAATACTGCCGCCAATGGCAGCGCCAGCGGCGCCGAGAACGAGGGTGGCCATGTCGGGGTCTCAGCGTTGGGGGAACAGGAAGGCGAAGGCGATGCGCCGCCGCCAGGATGGAGTGAGCGGTTCCTCGATGACGCCGAGGCGCTCATAGGCGTGGAGGAAGGTGCCAGGCCCGGTGAGGATCCCGACATGTTTGGCAATGGCGCGGGGCTTCATGCGAAAGAGGACCAGCGCGCCGGGACCGGCTGCGGAGGGAGCAATCTCCGGCATCATGCGCCGAGCGCCCTCGGCCAGCACTTCGCGCGGCCCGGTTTCACCCCAGTCCCGGCTGTAGGGCGGGATCGGGAACGGTTCAGGACCGACGACTTCGCGCCAGACCCCGCGTGCCAACCCGAGGCAGTCGCAACCGACACCCCGAAGGCTGGCCTGATCGTGGTATGGCGTGCCGAGCCAGGAGCGCGCGATGGCGATGACGCGCTGGGGGTCGGCCGATGCGAGGGGTTTTGTCAAAGCACGGACCCTTCGTGTCCACCATCCTTGGTGGCATAGCGGAGCACCGCGTCCTGGCCGGGAATATGCGGGAATCCACGAAAGTTTGCTGTGTTGGCGAACTTCGCCCCGCAGGTCTCGATCCGCTTGTCGCAGCCTGCACGGATGGTGAAGGCATCACCCTCGGCGATACCGCGCACCGGTGCTTCGAGCAGCGTCAGCACCGCGATGCCATCGGTCACGTCGTGACCGAGCACCTCGGTCCGACGCCCCACATTCGCGCCGCTGGTCCATTCCACGGTGCCGAAATTGAACCATCCGGCTGTGAAGACACCAAGGCCAGAGGCGGTGAAGGCCCGATCACGCAGGAGATCGATGACAGCGCCGGTACCCTTGTAGGTGGGGTCCTCCAGATCGAGCCCGCAGCGCGCATCCCCGAGCACGGCATCGCAGGTCGCCTGAAAGGTCCGCCCGACCGTCTGGCCCAGCACATGCGCCAGCGAGCGCACCTCCGCGACGAAGGCCAGCCGCCCGCGCCGGATCTGACCGATGGCACCGCGGCGCATCAGCACGCGCTGGCCCGTGTCCGCCCAGTTCACCCGCCAGACTTCGACCTCGGCGTTGTCCCAGCGGCCGTCGAGAATGTCGGTCTCGGTGATGCGGTCGGAGGTCAGCACGCCCTCGGCGTCCTGCGCATCGACCGACAGGTCCGATCCCGACCGCACCTCGGAGGCCGTGAGGCCGCTCTCGGGCTCGAAATCAGTGCCGTCGAAGCTGACCGTCCGGTCGTGGTCGGTGAAGCCGAAACTCGCGTCGTCAGCCCGCGAAATCCGCCAGCACCAGGCGAGCGTTGTTGTCCCGTCGTCCAGATGCGCTTGCAGATCGGGATTGATGTTTTTCATCGGCGGAGTTCCAGCAAGGGTATGGAGGTGATCGAGCCCAGCCGCTCGAGATCAAGCGTCACGTCGAGCACGTCGGTGTCGAAGCGGACGGGTACGTCGAACTGGAAGCCCGCTGTGACGGCGATGCCAGCGCCCGGGGCGGCGCTGAAGGTGACAACGCCGGTCGTGGTGTCGACCGACCAGCCCGAGGGCTGCTCGACCCCACCAAGCGCGATGCGCACGGTTCCGGTCACTGGTTTAGCGATGGCGCGCGTCCAGGATTGCACCCCGGAGGTGTAGCGCTTGATTAGTTGGAAGGCGGTCGTCGCGCCGTCGCCGGTGCCAATCGCCTGATTGTTCGGTGCCGGCGTTCCCGAGGGAACGCAGGACTTGTGGTCGCCCCAGTCCTTGAACCTAAAGCCATGCAGCCGACCGTTGCGGGCCTCGAAGAAGGCCACGACCGCCGCCAGATCGTCCGCGCGGCGGATGCCATAGGCGACATCGTAGCGGCGGCGGCTGTTCGCCCAGCTGGCGTTGCGCTCCTCGTCGCCGGAAGCGAGTTCGACGATCTGGGTCCGCCGCTCGGGCCCGCCGCGCGCACCCCGGCTGATATTGTCGGGAAACCGGACTTCGTGAAACGCCATCACATACCCCTTCGCCCGAGCGAGACGGCGCGGGCGATGTCCGCCGCAACCTGCGTCCGGGACTGCCGGAAGCTCTCGGCGTCGCGCGCCATGATGGTGACATTCACGCCACCGGCTGCGCCGTAGCTCTGAGCTTCGCGGCGAGACAGCACGCGCTCGCCGCGTTGCAAGATGGCCGGAACTTCATCGTGGCGGAGCCCTGCAACGCCGCCGGCATGCATGCGAGGCGCTGCCGCGAAAGCCATCGCCGGGACCATCCGGCTTGGCGAAGAGTCTCCGACCATGCCGCCCGCGTGCAGGATGTTGGCGAAGATCCCGCCCGCGCCCCCCAGCGCGCCAGAGAGCGCGTTGGCAATAGGCCCGAGGATGAACCGCCTCGCCGCCAGCTTGGAGAGATCGGCCAGCAGCGAGGTAACCAGATCGCGGAAATCCAGCTTGCCGATTTTCACGAATTCGCCGACCGCATTCTCGGCCGACTGGAACGCGCTGACGAGGCTCTGGCCGATGTCCCCGCCAATCTCGCGCGCCTTGCTGGCATAGTCGCTGAGCGCTGCGGTGACCGCCTGCCAGCCGGAAACTGCGGCGTCGATGTCAGGTTCGGCTGCAGCGGCAGCAGTCTCGGCCGCTGCACCCGCACCCGTGGCCGCCTGTCCGGCATCGCCAAGGGCAGTTTCCAATCGCTCCGCCGCGTTGGTCGCCTCGGTCAGCGCGTTCGCGCCAGCTTCATCGCTGCCCCGCACCGCATCACGCAATGCCTGCCAACTGGCGAGTGGCGCGCGCGCGCCTTCGGCCAGATCGTGGGCCGCGCCACGATATGTGTTGGCCGTGGCAAGCGCAGTATTGGCCGCCGCAGTGAGCCCGAGATCGGGTGCGGAAAGCGGGTTATCCTCAAAAGCGCGGTCGAAGGCGGTCTGTGCGGCTGTGGTCGCGGCAGTTGCTGCGCCCTCAAACCGGTTCTCGATCTGACCAAGTTCGAGATCGGGAATGATCGAGATGCGACGCTCTGACCCGAGCGCTTCCAGCCCCTGGTTGATCCCCCCGATGAATGTGTTGATCCGCGAGACGACGCCGTTCAGCATCGCCTCAACGCCGTCGATCAGGCTGTTGGCCGCCTGAAACGCCAGATCGCCGATGGCGGCTGGCAGCAGTCCCCAGATCGCCTTGATCGCCTCGTAGGCCCCCTCGAAGGTGTTCGCGGCCGTGTTGCCGAAAGTCACGACGCTTTCGATGGCGCTCTGCATACCCGACGCCGCATCAGACTTCAGATCGAAAAACATTGCAGTGGCCGCAGCGCCCGCCGCAGCTGCCCCCATCTTGATGCGGTCCCACACCTCGACGGCGAGGTCCTTCAGAAGCGACATCGCCTCTCCAAATCCGCCCGCGCCAGTAACAAGGCGGGTGAACTGGTAGACGAGCTCGCCCGCGCCAACGATCAACGCGCCGATGCCGGTGCGGATCAGTGCCCCACGAAGGAGCACCAGCGCGGTGGCGAGGCCACGGACCGAGAGAGCTGCGACGGCAATCCCGGCGACCCAACGCCCTGCAAGAAAAGCCACAAACGTAGCGGCATAGGTGGTCAGACGGCCGATGTTGTCGAAGACACTGCGGATCGCGATGCCGAGCGGGCCTGTGCGGCTCGCAACCGCCGCCATGGCATTCGCGACCGCTTCCAGCGCGGGTGCCGCAGCGACCGTCAGCTGGTTCGACAGCCCGCGCCAGATCAGCCCCAACCTTGAGATGGCGTCGTTCGTCTGCTCGATCTGGTCGGCATCCTGCTCCGACACGACGACGCCGAAGGCCAGAACATCCTCTTTCGCCTGGCGCAGCGTCGCGGTGTCGATCCGCGACATGGCGATGGAGCCTTCCTCGCCAAAGAGCTGACCGGCGACGGCCGCGCGTTCGGCTGCGGGCACAAATTCCTCGATGGCCGCGTTGATCGCGCCCACACGCTGATCCAGCGGCAGGGAAATTAGGTCGGCAGCCGAAAGCCCCAGCCGATCCAGCGCGTCGGCGGCAGGTCCGGTCCCGGCGGCCGCCTGGCTGAGACGGCGCGTCAGATCCTTGGTGGCCTGCTCGATGCCGGACATCGACACGCCCGCCAGCTCGCCCGCGCGCTCCAGCGTCTGGATCGAGGCGACGGTGGTCCCCAGCGACTGCGCGAGCTTGGCCTGCGCATCGACGGTTTGCAGCCCGGATCGGACCATCGCCACGCCAGCAGCAGCGGCGGCGGCCACGGCGGCAGCGGCAGCCACTGCAACACGACGGGAGAACGCCGCAAGTCGGGCGTTGGCCGCCTCCATCTCGCGGCTGAGCCGCCCGAACCCTCGCACCCCGGCCTCACCGACACCTTCCAGTTCGGCGCGCACCTGTCGGCCACCGACCGCGGCAAGGCGGACAGAAACGCGCTTTTCAGCCATTGGAATGATCCATCTGTTCGTTGAGCTTCGCAACCATCACGGATTCAATGACGGGCAGCAGTTCGGCCATGGCCAGGGGTGGGATGCCGAGCGCGTCACCGAGAGCGAGCGCAGCGGTCAGGTCCCAGCCGATCACCGCACCCGGCAGAACGCGGAGCTGGCCGCCGAGACGGTCGACCAAGTCCCAGACCTGCCAACCCTCGTAAGTCAGCGGCCGGTTCAGCCACGCCGGGCAGTCTTCGCACGCCGTTTGGCAGGCGTCGCAGTAGCGTTCGCCCCCGCCGAAGGACCACTCGGCAAGGACGCGGAGACGTTTTTTTCCTGTTCCAGCAGCAGGCCTTTGGAGACGTAGGTCAGCTGGAAGGCCTCGAAGATAGGCCAGACATCGAGCAGCGCGTCGATGGCCTCGGGGCTGGGATCGATCGGCTCGCCGTCCGCGTCGCCGATGCCGTCCCAGGCGAGCACCGCCCTCCGTGCGAGAGCTTTGGCGAAGGCCACGGCGCGCTCCTCGTCGGAGGCCTCTTTGGGGACCGCTTCGACGGCGGGATCGCTGCGGGTGGCCACCATCAGCGCGGTAGTCAGCGGTCGCAGTTGCGCCCGCACGCCGGGGGCAAGACTATGCCAGCGCGGCGCGTTCGTTAGGTCGAGCGTGAGCATCAATATGTCTCCACATCGTTCAGGAGGGTTGCGGTGCACATCCGGCCGACGACGCTGTCGCGGGCGGCTTGCCAGTCGAAAGTGGCCTGCACGCCCTGCGGCCCGGAAATCTCGATGCGCGGGCGTGGCAGGTAGACGGCGTGCACGGTGAAGGTGAAGCTTTCGCCCGAGGGCAGCAGATAGGCGAACTCAAGCTCGCAAGGATCGCCATTGATCGCCTGCGTCACCAGTGTCTGGTCAGCGAAGCGCACCTCGATGGAGCCGGTCAGCGCAGCGATGGACGGGTCCGCGCCGTCGATGCGGCCGTCCGAGCGGATGGTCTCGATGCGGTCGAGGTTGTTGGCGTAGGTAATGTCGGCCGAGACCACATTGCCGAGGGCAGATCCGTTGCGGGTGATCGCCCCATTGAAATGGCCGAAGCGCTGCAATTCCAGCGCGGCGGGCGTGCCTGCGCTGGTCGTTGTGCCCACCGTCTCGCCCTGCGCCACCAGCCGGGATGTCGCGGTCAGCAGCCCCGAGCGCTGCATCTGCCAGTTGATCTGGTCGAGTACACAGCCGGAATACATCGCGTAGCGCGGCACTTCGGGCATGCCGGTCTCGATGGACATGCTGGGCAGCATCCAAGACCCCGACTGAAACTCGTGCGTCCAGGGACCGGTGCCAGATGTGGTCGGGTCGCCAAAGGTCGCCTTCAGCCAGAAGCCGAAGGCCTCGGCGTCGAGCGGCACGACGACATCGCCGTCTGCCGTCACCGCATCCTTGATCGGTGCCAGCGGATCGCGGCCGTAGCCCAGCAGTTCCGAGTTCAGCAGCGGCTGCTCCGCGCCGAGCGAGGTGCTGGCGAAGGGCATCTTGGTGAAGCCGCCGACTGGCGGCGTGCCATAGGTCGTTTCGAACGCAAGCGCCATCTGCGCCCGCGCCCCTTGGGCTCGTGCCATCGTATTCTCCTTGAATTGTCAGGGTCAGCCGAGCGGATCGGCCGTTGAATAATGCAGCACCACCGGGATCACGGCCGCCTTCAGGCTCGCCGCGCCTTCGACCGGCAGATCGACCGGGCGTGGCGCTTCTGCTTCGACCCAGTCG
Source organism: Boseongicola sp. (assembly GCA_014075275.1). Taxonomy (NCBI): domain Bacteria; kingdom Pseudomonadati; phylum Pseudomonadota; class Alphaproteobacteria; order Rhodobacterales; family Paracoccaceae; genus Boseongicola; species Boseongicola sp. Next base: position 6,727 of record CP046179.1, on the reverse strand, counting down.
CATAGGCCGCCGAGCGTGCGGTCGGCGGCAATTGCCGTGCCGATGCTGGCGGTCAGCGTGTCGAAGACGGCGTCACGGTCGGTGCCCTGCACGACCGCCTCAATCTCGGCACGGTGCTGGTAGTGGTAGCGCAGGGGCGACAGTGTTACCTCGGGATCGCCTGGCTCCCCATCCCGAAGGATCAACAGGCCATCGGCGGGTATGCGCTCGGGCAAGACCTCACCCCGCAGGGCGGTTGCGGCCAGCGTCAAAAGCCGCGCCTGCAGCGCGGTGAGAATGGTTTCACGAACAGTCATGGTGTCTTTCCGGGCTCGACAGTAGAAATTGCTGGCTCAATGCACCCATGAGCTCCGGAAAAAAGGCTGCGAACTGCGATGGAAGGAGCTCGGGAAAACTACTAAGTCTTGTGTGGGTTTTCACTAGGAAGTCAGATGATTACAGACAGATTCGAAGATTTTGCACAGTCGCTGCGAGTTTTCATTGAACAGAAATACAGATTCCAAGAACTATTCCTCATCGATTCAAGCGAGGCGATCGGCAATGTTGAGCTCGCCTGTAAGAGCATGCTCGACACATTCGCCAGCTTGTACGACGCAGTTCGAGAAACTCAGGAAGTCGATTTTGATTTTTATGCACACCCGCTTTGTTGCGCTGTTCTTGCATACAGAAATGCCAAGCATCACAATAAAGCGCACGGCATCCGCAGTGTGCACCGCCATGCGCAGCAGAACGAACGCCAAGACTACCTCCTTGTAGATTTTCCTGCTGGGGACGGCGAAGACGGCGGAGGGTTCATTGACCACTACGCTTCTTGGGGAGACTTTTGTGTGCTCCTCGACATGCCAAGGGATCAAAGCCGCTTGCGCGCAAATGCTCGGAACCTCGTCAGACACCGCATCGAGGCAGATGGATTTGAACGTTTCGCTGATCAGGACGGAGTTCCAATCCATCGGGTCTTTATAAACATGATTCCAATAATAATTGGCGCTGGATCAGAGTTTATTACCTATTTGAAGCCACATATTCGCGCTCAAAGTGTGGAGGCCGAGCATTTCGTTTCGCATTTCGAACATGTGGAGCAAGCCAACTTTTCTCGACCTAAATACTTGGAGTTAACGAGTTCGGTTTTTGGTTAGGGTTGCTTGGCACGAGGAAACGATAGCCAATTTCCGATCCTATCGCTGAACAACCCATTTCGCCACGATCAGCCCCGGGACGCTGTCAAGCGCCCGGTCTGCATCCCGCGCGAGGTCCAGCCGCTTCGGCAGTTTCACCTGCGGCACGAGCAGGAAGATCGGCGCGGTGACCTTTCCGCGCCCGGTCTTGGAGCGGGACACGACCGCCTGACCCTTCGTGTTCAGCCGTCCCTCTGCCACCAGCAAGCTCGGCCCCGTGCGACGATAGACGAAACGCAGGCGCAGCCCGCGTCGCCGTTCCCATTCGCCGGGGGTTATCCTGCCGCCGCGCAGCGACTTGCCTGCGGCGGGCAGCGGGATCGCCAGCCAGAACCCGTCTTTCGAGCGGATCAGCGGGCCGGTGTCATGCGCTCCCACGATGACCGGGGCCTTGGACCAGACCAGCGCGGCTGCATCCAAGCTCTCGCCCGACCTCGGGAAGTTCTGGTTGCGGATCGAGTTGGCAAGCCGTCGCCCCAATCCCGCGCCAGTGATCTGCGTGCGCCAGGCAGTCTTGAGCCCGGTCCCGGCCTCGCGCATGGCAGCTGTCACAGCACGTTCGCCCGCCGCGACCTCCGCTGCCATCATGGCGACGATGTCCGGATCGATGTCGAGCTTCAGCTTCACGCGGGCCTCAGATCAACAGTCCAGACCAGCCGCTCCCGGTCCCGGACGGGTTCGCCCTGAATGAGGAAGGCGTCGCCATCCATTTCCAATCGGTCGCCGGGACGCGGTGCCGGAACTTCCGCGACGCGAAGATCGATCCGGGTCGTTTCCGACCAGAGCCGCGCATCGCCGAATTCGGTGATGGCATCAGCCTGCCGGGAGACGACGCGCACCAGCACGGGCGCGCCGCCATCGGAGGTGTAGACCGCCTCACGCCCGATGTTGGGATCCGCGAACAGAGCATCCAGAATGGCGGCAAACGCCGTCATCAGAAACTGCCGTTCAGGCGCACCCGGCCGATCAGGTCACCCGCGCCGCCCGCAACAGACTCAACGGCCACACCGATCAGCGTGTTCGCGGTGGCGGTCTTGGTGGCTTCCTTGTTGGTGTTGTCCCAATAGACCTTGTCACCGGTGGACCAGGCTTGGCTCGCGACTTTCTTCAGGTCGAAGACTCCGATGAGGGCGGTCTCGACCGTCTCGGCATTGGCAGCATCCCCGGCGGCCACGCCGAAAATAGAGCCGACGAGCAGGCCATCGCCGGAGGTCACGGCGTAGGGCGCGGTCAGGGTGATGGTGTTGCCGGGCTGGACGTAGTTTTTCATTGCGGGATCCTTTGCAAAATGGAACGGGCGGCCCGATTGGACCGCCCGTTAGAGGTGAGATGTCAGGGACGGCCCGTTTTATGCGCCGGGGTTCTTGTAGAGGCCGCGCCAGTCGATGGCCTTTGCGCCGAAATCGAGGCGGCACTTGATCTCGACGCCGTCGACGTCGAAGCCGTTCCGGGTCTCAATGTACGCGCCCTGCTGACCCTCGAGATAGGCGTACTCGATGGTGTCGATCTGGTTCGGGCTGGCCGCGAGGTACCAGGCGGTTACGCTGGCGGCATCGAGGCGTGGCTCGCTGATCGGCGCGAGGGTGCGGATCGACTGCGGCACGACATTGGACGTCGCTGCGGGCACCAGGTTCTGGGCGACCATCTGCTCCGCCTTCAGTTCCAGCGAGGCGGGCACGATCAGGAAGGCGGGGCGGACGTTCAGCACCGTCTTCTTGTCGAGCCCGGTCTGCTTGGCCATCGCCGCGCGGGCCGCACCGACAGCATCGACCGCCAGCGCTGCGCCTGTTCCTGCGAGGTTCTTGTGGCTGGTGTGGAACAGGGCGTTGCCGTCCGCCATCGCCGGGTTGGCGGTGATGATGCCCCAGACGACGTCCGATTCCAGCTGGGCGATGGAGTTGCCGTACATCGCGGGGATCCGAGTGAAGGCGTCGAGATCGTCGTTGATCAGCGTCTGGCGGGTGATGGCGACCACCCGGCCATAGGTCTTGACCTTGTAGCTCTCCTTGCTCTCGCCGAGTGTCCCGCGTTTGAACTCGCCGCTTTCGCCCACCTCCAGCAGCTGCGGCGCTTCGCCGAGCTGGACCCGGTGCATCGCCTTGAAGTCGGTGGCCAGAACCTGGCGGCAGAACAGCATGAATGTGCGGGGATAGGCGTCATAGGCCTGCCGCAGGGTCTTGTTGGTGACCGCCGAGAGGATCTCCGGGAAGTCGGACGTCGAATGCAAGGCCCGCGTTGCCACCTCGTCGCGAGACAGGCCCCGCGTATTGACCCCAGCATTGCCAAGGCTCTCGCGGGCCAGTTCCATGAGCGTCATGCCACGATACTGGCGAGCGGCATCTTCCAGAGTGAACAGCGTTGGGCTGTAACGGTGCAGAAGCGCGTTCGCGACGGCATCGCGGCGGGTGATCTGCTCGTCGCGGCCGCCGAGTGGGATCGACACCTGGCTGAAGGTGCGGGTTTCTTCGGATTTGGAGGCGACCTGATCGAGGATCAAACGCCGGGCTTCGCCGATATCCGTGCCGCGCTTGACCAGATCCTCGGCAAAGCTGCGCTCGAGGTTCAGCCGCCCGGCCAGATCATAGATTGTGGACACCCGGTCACGCTCCGTCTCGCGGGCCCGGGTCGCAACAGCTTCAGTGTCAGGCACAACGGGGGCATCGGGCTTCTGCGGCTTTGGCTGCGCGCGGGTCTCAACGGCAGCAACCTTCGGCTCGGCCACAGGCGTCTTCGGTTCAGTCATGGTGGTGTCCTCGGCAGCATTGATGTCGCTGGGCTGATCTTTGGCCTCTGCGGCCAGGGCGTTGGGTTTTTCCGTCATCGGGATGGCTCCTGTTTGAGTGGGTGGGACGTCCCGGCGATGGAGGACGCAATCGTGAAGTTGGGATTGGGCGCGAAACCCTGCGGCGGGATCTGCCCCGACCGGCACGGCGGACACCTCGAAGGGCGTCCAGTCCACCGCGCGCCAAAGCTCGCGAGCCGCTTCGGGCTTGGACACTTCGAACCGGTGGACCTGGTAGCCGATGGACACCGCCCGGATATGGCCCGCCTGGATATCGCGCCAGATCGGTTCGACATCGGCGCGCTCAGAAATCCGGACCTGCGCAATGCCGCGACCGTTTTCGATCCGGGCAGACCCCGGGACGACCGAGCCGATCACGGCATCCAGCGTTTCGATCTCATGCACCTTCAGAAACGGCGCGCCGGCGTTCAGACGATCGAGCCGCACATGGTCTGGATCGAGGCTCAATTCCTCGTCGTAGGGTTCGCCGAACAGGGTCGATCGACGAACCCGAGCGCCCGCTGACCAGATCACCTCGACGGTGCGGGTGTCGGTGTCCGCTGAGTTCAGCGCAAGCTCCGCCATCCGGCGCAAGGCCGGGATTTCGATCATTGTGTCCATGTTGGTCAGTCCTGTTGGTCGGCCTGCGCCGGATCGGTTTCCGCGTCAGCGGTGGGCTCGTCGTCGGCCGGTTCGTCGGCATCCGGATCGGTGGCCGGGTCGCTGGTCTGCGCGCTCCCGGTCTTGGTGACTCGTCGCGGGTCGCTGTCGAGAACCAGCCCGAGGGCATCGAGCTTGGCGTTGGTCGCAGCGATCTCGGCCAGCACCGCGTCCGGATTGCGGCCCTGCCGGGCGATCACCTCGGCCAGCGTCATGGTGCCAGATCGGATCGACAGCAGGTTCGCCATCGCGTCCTTCTGCGGATCGACCGCCTCGAACTTCGGCGGCGACCATTCGACCGGTACGTCCGGCGATGGGATCTGGCCCGCCGCCCATGCGGCTTCCGTGAACCAGCGCCAGACCGGGGCGCAGAACATCGGGATGAACAGCTGCCACTGGACGGCATCGATCTGGCGGCGGAATTCAACCAGCCCCGCGCGGATCGAGGAATAGTTCACCTGGGAGAGATCGCCGGTCAGCAACTCATACGGCACGCGGAACCCGGCCGAGATCGTATGCAGGCTCGCCCGCTTGTATTCTGCATAGCCGCCCGTAGCCGAAGGCTGGTTAAATCGAATGTCCTTGCCGCCGCGCGCATAGGCAATGAGGCCAGGCTCGAACTGCTCGACGCGGTTTCCATCAGCATCGACCACGGAGGGAGCGATGCCCTGCTGCGCCTCGTCGTCGCCGAAGACGATGGCGGTGACGCAGGCCTCGGTCTTCTTGCGGACCAGTTCGGCCACCTCGTAGTCGTCGAGGTCGCGCAAACTGCGGATCACCGGCGCGCCCCAGGGAACGCCGCGCGCCTGCGTGCGCTGCTTCTCGTAAACATGGGCGATCTCGGTCGCCGGGACCGGGCGGCTCTGCAACCCGTTCTGCAACGTGCCATAGGCATCACCCGGATGTTCGGCATGCAGCCAATAGGCCCGGCGTTTGCCGACTGGATCGAACTCGATCCCCTGGACGAGGCGTCCCGCGCCGATGGTGCCGGATTTCGTGGTGTCGAGGAAGTCGGCCTCCAGCACCTGCACTTGCAGCGGGACAGGCAAGCCATCCGCTGCGCGGCGCAGACGTCGGCGCACCAGGACCTCACCTGCCTCGACCATCTCGCGGCAGATCAACGTCTGCAGCCCATAGAAGTCGAGCTGGCCGTCGGCGTCAGCGGCGTCCGACCACCTTGCGAAGAGCGCATCGACCTTCCGGTCCAGCTTGTCATTGCCGCTCGCCGCCCGAGGCATGATGCCCGCACCGACAATGTTGTTTACCAGCACCGCCACGGCCTTGGCCGCATGCGGGTTGTTGCGGACCAGATCGCGCATCCGGTCGCGCAGCAGCGCCCCGGCCACGCCAACCTCGGTATCGGCCGAGGTGCCCGGCGCACGCCAGCCGTCGGTCCGTCGCCCCTTCGAGGCACCATCATAGCCCCGCGTCAGGGTTTCGAATGCCTGCCGCGCCAGCACACGACGGGCCGCCGTGCGTGGTGCCACCGAGGCAATCGCATGGTCAAACCAGTTGGCCCACATCAGCGATCCCCGCGCGAGAAGCCCGCGAGCCCAGCGATTGGCACCGGTTGTGTGGTGCCCGCTATGGCCCGCTCGATGGTGCGGATGCGCACCAGCAGATCCTCGGCCGAGCCATAGTCGACCGACTTGCCGTCATAGCTGACCCGGGTCGTGCCGCTGGAATAGGCCCGGCGCAACGCGGACAGCTCGGTTTCGGTCCAGTCTGCCATCAAAACCATCCTCCGCGCCGTCCGAGCCAGTCGGATTGACGTTTGCCTTGCGACGTCTGCGCTTGCCTGTTGATCTGCCCCGCGGGATCCGCAGAGGCGTCGGCGACACCGAGTTGATCCTCGAGGTCACGCCATTTCTCGTCGGTCCAGCGATCCGCACCCGCGATCCAGGCGGCGGCGCGGGCATAGACCCGGCAATCCAGCGCCTCGTTGCGCTCGCGCAGCTTCTGCCATTCCAGTCGGGCAAAGCCACGCTTCGTGCGCACCGTGACCAGTTGCTCGGCCACGAACTGCTTCAGCCATTCGTTCTCGACCCAGTGCGGCAGATGCACCGTGCCGGGTGAGAATTCTGCGCCGTTAGCGCGTTCCTCCTCGGTT